>JADLHU010000029.1 GCA_020848655.1 Novosphingobium sp. | reverse complement strand
GCCTGCTTCCCGGCGTAATGGGCGCCCCCGAAAGCGGGCATGATGAGAGCTTCGAACAGGGGCTTCTCGAATATCCGCACTATACCCGACCTGTCGAATGGGAAGGGCGCACGATCCCTGAAGTGCTGCGATCGGGGGATCATGCGAAGATCGCCGCATGGCGCAAGGCCCATGCGGAGTCTGACACACGGTTACGCAGACCGGACCTTTGGGAGCGTTACGGTAACGCTCGGGACCGATCTGCCTCTGGCGCGCGGCGTGATGAGGACTGACAGGCCATGAACCTGATTCAGCAGCTCGAAGCCGAGGCGATCGAGCAACTCCGGGGTGACAAGCAGATCCCCGAATTCCGCGCGGGCGACACTGTCCGTATCGGCGTGCGCGTCGTCGAAGGCGAACGCACCCGTGTTCAGAATTTCGAAGGCGTGTGCATCGCCCGGTCCAACCGCG
This sequence comes from Novosphingobium sp., assembly GCA_020848655.1. Lineage (GTDB taxonomy): Bacteria > Pseudomonadota > Alphaproteobacteria > Sphingomonadales > Sphingomonadaceae > Novosphingobium. Next base: position 23,173 of record JADLHU010000029.1, on the reverse strand, counting down.
GCCTGGGCTCGAACTTCACCGTGCGCAAGATGAGCTTCGGTGAAGGCGTGGAACGCGTCTTCCCGCTCTATTCGCCGAACATCGACAGCATCACGCTCGTCCGCCGTGGCGCCGTGCGCCGTGCCAAGCTGTACTATCTGCGTGGCCGCACCGGTAAACGGGCGCGTATTGCGGAACGGCGCGAAAGCACCGGCCAGGAGGGCTGACGCCCCCCGCCCAAAGCGAAATTCGCAAGGGGCGCCCTGGCCAGAGAGCCGGGGCGCCCTTTTCTTTTCCGGTCCGTCCTTCTGTGGACCTGTCGAAAATCATCGAATGCGTCGGCACAGGGCCGGCAGGGAGTTCTCAAATGGGTTATCGTGTTGCTGTTGTCGGTGCGACCGGGAATGTCGGTCGCGAAATGCTCGCCATCCTGGCGGAGCGCGAGTTCCCCTGCGACGAGATCGCGGCGGTAGCGAGCCCGCGTTCCACCGGCACGGAGATCGAGTTCGGCGATACCGGCAAGATGCTCAAGGTGAAGAATATCGAGCATTTCGATTTCACCGGCTGGGATATCGCGCTGTTCGCCGCCGGCTCCGGCCCGACGAAGATCTACGCGCCCAAGGCTGCGGACCAGGGCTGCGTCGTGATCGACAACAGCTCGCTCTATCGCATGGATCCGGACGTGCCGCTGATCGTGCCCGAAGTGAACCCGGACGCGATCGACGGCTATGCCAAGCGCAACATCATCGCGAACCCCAACTGCTCCACCGCGCAGATGGTCGTCGCGCTGAAGCCGCTGCACGATTTCGCCACGATCAAGCGCGTCGTCGTGTCCACCTACCAGTCGGTTTCCGGCGCGGGCAAGGAGGGCATGGATGAACTGTTCGAGCAGAGCCGCGCGATCTTCGTCGGCGATCCGGTGGAGCCGAAGAAGTTCACCAAGCAGATCGCCTTCAACGTCATTCCCCATATCGACGTCTTCCTCGATGACGGTTCGACCAAGGAGGAATGGAAGATGGTGGCCGAGACGAAGAAGATCCTTGATCCCAAGATCAAGGTGACCGCCACGTGCGTGCGCGTGCCGGTGTTCGTCGGCCATTCCGAATCGCTCAACATCGAGTTCGAGAACGAGCTTTCGGCCGAGGACGCGCAGAACATCCTGCGCGAGGCGCCGGGGATCATGCTCGTCGACAAGCGCGAGGACGGCGGATACGTCACGCCCGTGGAGTGTGTTGGCGACGGCGCGACATATGTCAGCCGCGTGCGCGACGATCCGACGGTCGAGAACGGCCTGGCGCTGTGGTGCGTTTCGGATAACCTGCGCAAGGGCGCCGCGCTCAACGCCGTGCAGATTGCCGAACTGCTCGGCCGCCGTCACCTGAAGAAGGGCTGATGCACACCCGGTTCATTGCCGGTCATGGCAACGCCCGGCTGGCCGTGCACCGCCTGGGTGCCGGCCGGCCGGTCGTGCTGCTGCACGGGCTGTTTTCCAGCGCGGCGGTGAACTGGGTGAAATATGGCACCGCGCAGCACCTGGCCGATGCCGGGTTTGAGGCGATCATGCCCGATCTGCGCGCGCACGGGCAAAGCGATGCGCTGCACGATCCCGCCGCCTATCCCGTCGATGTGCTGGTCAAGGACCTGCAGGCGCTCGTTGGCGAACTGGGTCTGGACGATTTCGACCTTGGCGGCTTTTCGCTGGGCGCGCGCACGGCGGTTCGCGCGGTGCTGGCCGGCCTGGCGCCGCGCCGGCTGGTGCTGGGCGGCATGGGGATCGAGGGGCTGGGCAACTGGTCGCGCCGCAGTGCCTTTTTCGTCAACGCGATCGACCGTTTCGACGAGATCCGGCGCGGCGATCCCGAATATCTTGCCCAGCAGTTCATGAAGACGATGAAAGTCGATCGCGTCGCGGCACGGCTGCTGTTGGGTTCGGTGGACGATACCGCACCGGCGGAACTGGCCGGCGTGACGATGCCCACGCTGGTGGTCTGCGGCGAGGACGACGACGACAACGGCAATGCGGCCGCGCTGGCCGAAGCGCTGCCCGATGCCCGCTACGTGGCGATTCCCGGCACGCACATGACTTCGGTCACCCGGCCGGAACTGGGTGAGGCGATCGCGGCGTTCCTCACCGCTTGACCTTGGCGGCTTGCCCGGCCAGCTTCGGCGGCGCGGGGCAAGTCGAAAGGGCCAATCCATGAAGCATCTCGTCTCTTTGCTGGCGCTAGCGGGGGCGCTGGCGGCCATCCCGGCCCAGGCGCAGGACAAAACCCCGCAGCAATCGGCCGACGCCTTTGTCCAGAAGGCCGAAGCGGCGTTCTCGAAGTCGATCATAGAGGCCGCGCAGGCCGACTGGGTCTACCAGACCTACATCACCCAGGACACCGAAGCGCTGACCGCGCGCGCCGAGGCCGCGGCCAATGCGCTGCAAGTGGCGAACGCGCTGGAAGCGGCGCGCCATGCCACGACGCCGGGTCTGTCATACGACACCGCGCGCAAGCTCAACCGCATGCGCACGCTGATCGTCATGCCGGTGCCGACGCGCGAGGGCGGGGCGGAGGAAGCCTCGGTCATCAAGGCGCGCATCCAGGGCATCTACGGCAAGGGGCAGGGCACGCTCGACGGCAAGGCGATCAACGGATCGGACATCGAGGCGGCGATGGGCACCAGCCGCGATCCCGCCGAACTCAAGGAGATGTGGACGAGCTGGCACGACGCCGTCGGCAAGCCGATGCGCGAGGATTACGCGAAGCTCGTGTCCCTGACCAACGAAGGCGCGCGCGAACTGGGCTATGCCGATACCGGGGCGCTGTGGCGTTCGAACTACGACAGGACGCCCGAACAGTTCGTGGCGCTGACCGATCGCCTCTGGGCCGAGGTCAAGCCGCTTTACGACCAGTTGCACTGCTACACCCGCACCAAGCTGAACGAACGCTATGGCGATGCGGTGCAGGCCAAGTCCGGCCCGATCCGCGCCGACCTGCTGGGCAACATGTGGGCGCAGGAATGGGGCAACATCTATGACATCGTCGCTCCGCCGGGCGCGGGCGACGTGGGCTTCGACACCACCAGGCTGCTGGAGGACAAGGGCTACGATCCGTTGAAGATGGTCAAGGCGGGCGAGGGCTTCTTCAGTTCGCTGGGCTTCGCGCCGCTGCCCGATACGTTCTGGCAGCGTTCGCAGTTCACCAAGCCGCGCGATCGCGACGTGGTGTGCCATGCCTCCGCCTGGGATCTCGACAACGTGGACGACCTGCGCATCAAGATGTGCATCAAAGTCAACGGCGATGATCTTGTCACCATCCACCACGAACTGGGCCACAACTATTACCAGCGCGCCTACAATCGCCAGCCCGCGCTTTACCTCGATGGCGCCAACGACGGCTTCCATGAGGCGATCGGCGATACCGTGGCGCTGTCGATCACGCCCGAATACCTCGTCCAGATCGGCCTGCTCGATCGCGCACGGGTGCCGGCGGCGGACAAGGACACCGGGCTGCTGCTGCGCCAGGCGATGGACAAGGTGGCGTTCCTGCCCTTCGGCCTGCTGATCGATCGCTGGCGCTGGCAGGTGTTTTCCGGGCAGATCGCCCCGGCCGACTACCAGAAGGCGTGGACCGACATGCGCCTCCAGTATCAGGGGATCGTCCCGCCATCGCCGCGCGGGGCCGATGCCTTCGATCCGGGGGCGAAGTATCATATCCCGGCGGTGGTGCCCTATACGCGCTATTTCCTGGCCCGGGTGCTCCAGTTCCAGTTCTATGAGGCGGCGTGCCGCCAGGCGGGCTGGAAGGGGCCGCTGCACCGGTGCAGCTTCTATGGCAACCGGCAGGTGGGCGAACGGCTGAACGCGATGCTGGCGATGGGCGCCTCGCGGCCCTGGCCCGATGCGCTGCAGGCCTTCACCGGCAGCCGCGAAATCAGCGGCAAGCCGATGCTGCGCTATTTCGCGCCGCTGGCAAAGTGGCTGGAACAGCAGAACAAGGGGCGGACCTGCGGCTGGTGACGAGCGGGCGCGGCGGGCCGGCTGGCGGGGCCGACCGGCCTCGCCGCGCCTCAGCACAGCAGCGGCGCGCTGCGCATCACGTCGTCCACTTTGGCCACCAGGTCGCGCACGAAGTGTTCGATCATGCCGATCGGCTGGCGCGGCGGCAGCGTATCGAACCCTTCGGGCGCGTCGTGCCACCACAGCGCCCGGCTCTGGTCCAGATCAAGCCGCGCGATGACATGTGACGGCGCGTTGAACGCCGCCACCAGCGCCACTTTCGGCACCGTCAGGTTGAAGTCGCGCTGAAGGTTGCGCACCGCGCCATCAAGCAGGAACGAATGCGTGCGGCACACGACATGGCCGTCCCACTTGCCCTGCCGGGGGGCGTTGCCCATGAAGCCGACGACATGATTTTCGCGCGGGGCAACGTGCCAGAGCTGGCAGGATTGCAACCGCGCCGTGACTTCGAAACGATGCAGCGTGCGCGCCAGCACCTGCGAAACGAGCGAGCAGTACGTCGCGTATTCCTCGGGGATGACATCGAACACGGCCCTCGCCGCCGCGCTCGACACCATCAGTTCATAACCTCTAGCCATCGATGGTTCCGGTTCAACAGATGTCCCGCATGTCGGGGCGGATCCGTCGCCCCAAAAGCGTGGCACCGGCATAGCCTCGGCCGTTTGCCGGTAGATTTCAGCAGGTTTCAGCCAGATTTCCGAGCCCGCGCCGGCTATCCGCCGCGCATGGCCCGGAGAATGCGCACCGCGGCTTCGGGCGCGGGCGTCGATCCTGTGTCGATGGTCAGGTCCGGGGTGGGCATCGCCGCCAGGCAACGGTCGAAATCGGCGCGCAACTGGCGCAGGAGGTCGAGCGAGCGCAGCTTGCCGAACGCGGCCCTGCTGGCATTGTCGAGGCGGCGCTCCTGCTCGTCCGCCGGCACGGTCAGCGCGATAAACCGCATGTGCCCGCCCGCTTCGGCCACGATCTTGGCAACGCGATCGGGAAAATCGGGCGCGACGGTGGGTTCCGGGGCGAAGGTGAAGATCAGCGAACGCCCCGCATCGGCAGCCGCGCGGATCGTATCGAGCCAGAACTGCTCGCGCAGGCGCACGAACGCGTCCGATCCGAAGGGGAACACCGCGCCCACCGCATCGACGATCAAGTGATTGTGAAACAAGGCGTGCCCGCTTTGCTCGGCCACGGCCCGGGCAATGGTAAGCTTGCCCGATGCAACCGGGCCGTAGATGAAGGTCAGTTCCATGGCCTGCGTTCGCGTGTTCGCTGACCCTAGCGAAAGGGTGGTTCGTTGAAGGCGCGCAGCTTGCGGCTGTGCAGCCGCGCTCCTTCCGCGCGCAACAGATTGCAGGCCACCACGCCGATTTCAAGATGCGCGGCGATGGCCTCCTCGTAGAAGCGGTTGGCCTGTCCGGGCAGCTTGATCTCTCCGTGCAGCGGCTTGTCCGACACGCACAGCAGCGTGCCATAGGGCACGCGGAAACGGTATCCTTGCGCGGCGATGGTCGCGCTTTCCATGTCGATCGCCACCGCGCGCGACTGGCTGAAGCGGTGCGCCGAATGGGTGTAGCGCAGTTCCCAGTTGCGGTCGTCCGTGGTGACGACGGTGCCGGTGCGCATCCGCTTCTTCAGATCCGCCCCGCCGGTGCCGCTGACGATCTCCGCCGCGCGGGCCAGTGCCACCTGCACTTCGGCAATCGCGGGGATCGGGATTTCGGGTGGCAGTACCGGATCGAGCACGTGATCGTCGCGCAAGTAGGCGTGGGCCAGGACATAGTCGCCGATGCGCTGGGTATCGCGCAGGCCGCCGCAGTGGCCGATCATCAGCCAGGCTTCGGGGCGCAGCACGGCCAGGTGATCGGTGATGGTCTTGGCGTTGGACGGGCCGACGCCGATGTTGACCAGCGTGATGCCCTCGCGCCCCGGCGCGATCAGGTGATAGGCCGGCATCTGGTGGCGGCGCCAGGCGGTGTCGGACAGCCGCTCGCGCGCGTTATCGACCGGGGCATCGAGATAAAGGCCGCCCGCGCCCGACAGCGCGGTATAGCCATCCTTGCCAAGCTGCTGCCCAGCCCAGTCAACGAATTCATCGACATAGCGATGATAGTTGGTGAACAGGATGAAGCGCTGGAAATGTTCGGGCGCGGTGCCGGTATAGTGTGTGAGGCGCGCCAGGCTGAAATCGGTGCGCAGCCCGTCGAACAGTGCCAGCGGCAGCGGTTCGCCCGGCGCGGACAAATCGATCCCGTCGGCCAGTTCGTCGCCGATATGCGCAAGGTCGGTCGCGGGGAAGTGGTGGGCCAGTTCCACCGGGCTGACCCCGCCCAGCCCGGCGCCGGCATCCAGCACATAGGGAAAGGGGATTTCCTGCCGTGATCGGCCGACCTCGATCTCGATGTCATAGTCGGCGGAAAGCAGCTCAAGCTGCTCGATGATATAGTCCGCGAACAGCGCCGGGCGCGTGACCGTGCAGGAATAAGTGCCGCCCCGGCCCAGCCGCCCGAAAGCGCGCGTCACATCGGGGCGATGCTCGCGCCCGGCATAGCGGATGCGCAGTTCGGGATAGCACCAGCTTGCGTCACGGCGGCGATCCGCCGGGGGCAGGGTGCCATCGGCGGCATAGGCGGCCACATCGGCGCGCAAGGTGGCGATCGCCTCTGCATGAACGCGGATCAGTTCGGCGACGATGGCCTGCGGGGTCTGGTGGGCGTGTGATGGCATCGCGCGCAGGATAGGCAGCGGGCATGACAAAACACAAGCCGGGCAAAAGAAAAGGGGGCGCCGTGGCACCCCCTTCGCTTGTCCGGTCCCGCCTTGACGGCGGGGAGCATTCGAAAGCTTACGCTTCCGAAGCCTCTTCGGCGGCGTCCTCGGTGGGAAGCTCGCCGGGTTCGGCGTTCGGGTTGAAGGCTTCGGTGAAGCCCGAAACCTCGGTATCGAACATCGCGGCCATGACGTCGACGCCCTGGGCCTGGAGGTTGGCTTCGTCGGGCGAACGCGCGACGTTCACCTTGACGTTGACCGAAACTTCCGGGTGCAGCGCAACGCGCACGTCGAACACGCCGATCGTCTTGATCGGGCGTTCGAGGATGATCGCCGCCTTGCTGATCTTGGCGCCTTCGGCGTTGAGTGCGTCAACGATGTCACGCACCGAAACCGAACCATAAAGCTGGCCCGAGTTCGACGAGGCGCGGATGAGGACGACGGTGGTGCCGTCGACATCCTTGCCGTGGACTTCGGCTTCGGCGCGGCGGCTGGCGTTGTCAGCCTCGATCCGGGCGCGGTTGGCCTCGAAAACCTTGCGGTTCGCGTCGTTGGCGCGCAGCGCCTTCTTGTTGGGCAGCAGGAAATTGCGCGCGTAACCGTCCTTGACGGTGACGACATCGCCAATCGAGCCGAGCTTCTCGATACGTTCGAGGAGGATGATCTGCATGGGTCGGTCCCTCCTTACTTCACGAGGTAGGGCAGCAGGCCCAGGTGGCGGGCGCGCTTGATGGCCTGGCTCAGTTCACGCTGCTTCTTGGCGGAAACGGCGGTGATGCGGCTGGGCACGATCTTGCCACGCTCGGACATGAAGCCCTGAAGCAGGCGCACGTCCTTGAAGTCGATGGCGGGAGCATTCTTGCCCGAGAACGGGCAGGACTTGCGGCGGCGGAAAAAGGCACGGGCCATGGATCAAGCCTCCTCACGTTCGCGGCGACGGGTGCGCTCGCGGTCGGACTTGCGCATCTGGACCGAAGGACCACCTTCGTGTTCGTCGACGCGGACGGTCAGCCAGCGGATGACGTCTTCGTTGATGCCGGTCTGGCGTTCCAGTTCGGCGATCACGCCGGTGGGCGCATCGATGTTCAGCAGCACGAAGTGCGCCTTGCGGTTGCGCTTGATCTTGTAGGCGAGGTTCTTGAGGCCCCAGGTCTCGGTCTTGGTGACCTTGCCGGCGTTGCTCTCGACAATCTCGGTGGCGGCGGCGGCCAGGGCATCAACTTGCGCCTGGCTCAGATCCTGGCGTGCCAGGAACACGTGCTCGTAAAGCGGCACGGCGGCTTCCTTTTATCTATGCTAACCGATCGCTGGCTGATCCGCGGGATTGCGGGGCCCCTCCGGCTTTCTTCGGGTTTTTCCAGGCACCGGGGTGCCGGGGAAGGGGCGCGCTTAACCGATCCCGGCGAAAAAGCAAGCGCCGATGCCGGAGCAACGCACACTTTCGCGCGTTGGCACAAATCCCTTGCCGTGCCGAATCCCTTGCCGTCGGGGCCACCCCGCCGCTAGGCAGGACGCCCCGCCAATCGCGAAAGTCCCTTGTCTCATGCCGTCCGGCCTGGTTGCCCTTCTCGACGACGTTTCCGTGATCGCCAAGCTGGCCGCCGCCTCGCTCGACGATGTCGGCGCGGCCGCTACCAAGGCCGGCACCAAGGCGGCGGGCGTGGTCATCGACGATGCGGCGGTGACGCCGTCCTACGTCACCAGTTTCACGCCCGATCGCGAATTGCCCGTGATCTTTGCCATCGCCAAGGGATCGCTGCGCAACAAGCTGCTGCTGCTTCTGCCCGCCGCGCTGGTGCTGAGCGAGTTCCTGCCGGCGGCGATCACCCCGCTGCTGATGCTGGGCGGATTGTTCCTGTGCTTCGAAGGCGCCGAGAAGATCATCGAGAAGCTGGGCGGGGCCAAGCATGGCGAAACGCTTGAAGATGAGATCACCGATCTTGCCGCGTTCGAGAAGCAGCGCATATCGGGCGCGATCCGCACCGACCTGATCCTGTCGGCCGAAATCATGGCGATCGCGCTGAACGAAGTGTCAACGTCGCCGCTGCTGATGCGCGCCGGCATTCTGGCGTTGGTTGGCGTGGTCATCACGGTCATGGTCTATGGCGCGGTGGGTTTCATCGTGAAGATGGACGACATCGGCCTGCACCTGACCAAGCGCGCCGATGTCGTCTCGCGCAAGCTGGGGCGTTTCCTGCTTTGGGCGATGCCGCATCTGTTGACCGTGCTGGCGTCGGTGGGGACGCTGGCGATGCTGTGGGTCGGCGGGCAGATCATCGTCCACGGACTGCACGAACTGGGCCTTCACGCCCCGTCGGATTTCATCCACGGCATCCAGCATGGTGTCGAGCATGCGACCGGCCCGCTGGCTCCCGTGCTGGGCTGGCTGACCAATGCCGCGCTGTCCGCCGTGGTTGGCGTGGTGCTCGGCGCGGTGGTTGCGGGCGCGGTTCATATCGTGCAGGGTTTGCGCGGCAAGGCGCACTGACGCCGGGCCGATGCGATGGCCTCGGGGGCGGGGCGAAGGGGGATCGATGATGTACCGGATCGGTGGATTGCTTTGCCTGGCGCTTGCTGCGGGATTTGGCTGGTTTTTCATCTGGCAACCGCTGGAAGCGGTCCGTGCCCATGCGCCGGAAGTGACATATAGCGTCAAGGCTTTCGTGCTCGTGCCGTTCGCGGCGGTATTCGGCGTGTTCTTCCTGATTTTTGGCGACAGCGTGCCCTATCGCAACGTGGAAAAGCAGATGCCGACCCCGGCGGGCTGGGTGCTGTTCGCGCTTGCCGCGCTGGCGGGAGGCCTGGGGTTCTGGTGGTTCGACGGGCAGTTCAAGGCGCAAGGCTATGGCTATGCCGGATCGCCGCCCGCGGTTGATGCGTCGTTCACTCCGCCCGAGATTCCGGCTCCGCCCAGGGTTCCGACCGTCGATCGCTGATCAGGCCAGCCGCGCCAGCACGTCTTTCGCGAACTGGGTAAGCGTATCGTCGCGCGCGCCCATCACCACCACGCGGTCGCCGGGGCGGGCCAGGGCCACGATCTGCGCGGCGCAATCGGCACGATCGGGCACGTATTCCGCCTGTCCGCCGGCCTCGCGGATCAGGCGCACGATGCGCTCGCTGCCTTCGCTGCGGTCCACCGTGCCGCCGAAATAGACGGGATCGCACAGGATCGTCAGGTCGTCGGGGCCGAGCCGCTGCGCGAAGACCCGCGCCAGTTCATGCCCCATCTGGCGCAGCGGGCCGTAGCCGTGCGGCTGGAAGAAGGCGATCACGCGGCCCGGATGGGCCTTGAGCGTGCCCAGCGTGGCGGAAACCTTGTCCGGGTTGTGGCCGAAATCGTCGATCACGGTCACGCCGCCGGGGCTGGTGCCCACGATGTCGAAGCGGCGGGCAAGGCCGGCGAAGCTGCCCAGCGCGGCCACCCCATCGGCCAGCGGCACGCCGGCGGCGTCCGCTGCGGCCAGCGCCGCCAGCGCATGGGCCAGGTTGTGCCGCCCCGGCACCTTGAGGGAAAGCGCATGGCTGGCCCCATCGCGCCGGTCGACGATCACGGCGGCAAGCCCGGTCGGGCCTTCAACGATGGAGCCGGGGGCGACGCCGATCTGCGCGTCTGGACTGTCTATCCCGAACGTCAGGCATTGCCGTGCGCGCGCGGCCAGCGCGGCGGTTTCCGCATCATCGAGGTTGATCGCGGCGATCTGCGCCTGGGCCAGGAAATCGCCGAACAGCGCGCGCAGTTCCTCAAGGCTCTTGTGATCGAGGCTGACATTGCCCAGCACCGCCACCTGCGGCCGGTAGAGCGCGATCGAGCCATCGCTTTCGTCCACTTCCGCAACGAATGCCGCGCCAGCGCCGACGCGCGCGCTGGCGAACGGGGCGTCGGGCGAGACGAAGTTCTTCATCACCGCGCCGTTCATGATCGTGGGATCGCGCCCGGCCTGCGTGAGTATCCAGCCGGTCATGCCGGTGACGGTGGACTTGCCGCTGGTGCCGCCGATGGCGATGCCGGCCTGGGCCGCGTTGAACAGCGTGGCGAGCAATTCCGCCCGGCTCATCCGCGCGCAGCCAAGCTGCTTCGCGCGCACCACTTCGGGCACCGTATCCTCGACCGCCGCCGAGGCGACCAGCGTTTGCGCGGCCGATGCGATGCCGCTGCCGTCCTGCGGGAACAGTGCGAAGCCCAGCGATTCGAGCCAGGCGAACTTTTCCGGTGTGCGTCCCTGATCGCGGCTGCGATCCGATCCCGCCACGTGCGCGCCCTGGCCGCGCAGGATCAGCGCCAGCGGCAGCATGCCCGATCCGCCGATGCCGCAGAAGAACCAGGGGTGGGCGGAAAGATCGCGTGCGCAGGAAGTCATTGCCGTTCGGTATGGAACCTTGCCGCGCAACACAACCTTGGAATGCGGCGCGGATTTTCGGGAACCAATCGCCGTGGCCGCGCCTTCCTTCCGTGCGAGTTCAACGCGAAGGAGAGCGTCATGACCGACAGGATGGCGGAGCAATGGGAAAAGGAGCGGCGGGTGCTGCTCGATACGATCCAGAATCACCCATCGCAGGACCTGGAGCAGGAGCGCGAGCGCCTGGTCGTGCTGAACAAATTGCTGGAATCGCAAGGTCAGCAGCCGGCCTGACCGGAATGCGGGGCGTTGCGCGCCCGCTTTCGTCTTTCACCGCGCCCGCAAGCCCGTTACACCCGGGCCATGCTCCGTATTGCCATTTGCGCGCCGTCCACTCCCATTCTGCCGGAAGATGCGGGGCGCGTTGCCGCATTGGCCGCGGCGGAGTTCCATGGGCTGGAACTGCATTTCCATCCGCAATGCTTCGTCAGCGATGGCCATTTCGCCGGGCATGACGAGGCGCGGCTGGCCGCGTTGCTTGAATGCGCGAACGATCGCGGCTTCGATGCGGTGTGGTTCGCGCGCGGCGGCTATGGTGCGGGCCGCATCGCCGAAGCGGCGATCGAGCAGATGGACTGTGCCGCGCAGGACAAGGTTTTCCTGGGCTATTCCGATGCCGGATACCTGCTCGGCGGGTTGTATCGCGCGCGGATCGGCCATCCGGTCCACGCGCCCATGCCCAACGACATCCGGCGGCAAGGCGGCGAAGCGGCGGTGCGCCGCACGCTGGCCTATTTGTCCGGCGCCCGTGCCGGGCTGGAGCCTTCTCTGAACGATCACCCCGCCGTCGCGTTCAACCTGATGACGCTGGCGATGCTGTGCGGCACGCCTTTGATGCCCGGCCTTGCCCGCCACGTGGTGATGGTGGAGGAAGTGAGCGAGCATCTCTATGCCGTCGATCGCCTGTTCTTCCACCTTACCGCGCATCTGGGCGGCATTGCCGGGTTGCGGCTGGGGCGGGTGAGCGACGTGCCGGAAAACGATCGCCCATTCGGCGCCAGCGCGGTCGAAATCGCTCGCCACTGGTGCGCGCGCCATGCCATTCCCTTTCTTGGAGAGGCTGATATCGGTCACGATGCTGCCAACAGGATTGTGCCCTTCGGTCTTGTCAGCGACGCGCGCCGGCCATAGGGCGCGCGCCCGAGGAGATCAGTCCATGCGCGCATTCGTTTTTCCAGGGCAGGGTAGCCAGAAGGTCGGCATGGGGGCAGACCTTGCCGCCGCCAGCACCGTCGCCCGCGAAGTTTTCGAGGAAGTCGACGACGCCCTTGGCCAGAAGCTGTCGCGGATCATGCGCGAAGGGCCGGACGAAGACCTGACGCTGACCGAGAACGCCCAGCCGGCGATCATGGCCAATGCCATCGCGCTGTTGCGCGTGCTGGAAAAGGAATGCGGCGTGGTGCTGGCCGACAAGGCCGATTTCGTCGCCGGGCACAGCCTGGGCGAATATACCGCGCTTTGCGCCGTTGGTGCGTTCAGCCTGGCCGATACGGCGCGGCTGCTCAAGCTGCGCGGCCAGTCGATGCAGGCGGCGGTGCCGGTGGGCGTGGGCGCCATGGCCGCGCTGCTGGGCGCCGATATCGCCAAGGCGCAGGCGCTGGCCGATGCCGCGGCCCAGGGCGAGGTCTGCACCATCGCCAATGATAACGATCCGGGGCAGGTCGTGCTGTCCGGCCACGTCGGCGCGATCGAGCGCGCCATCGCGCTGGTCAAGGAACACGGCATCAAGCGCGGCGTGGCGCTGCCGGTGTCCGCGCCGTTCCATTGCCCGCTGATGCAGCCCGCCGCCGATGCCATGGCCGAAGCGCTGGAGCGTACTCCGCCGGCCACGCTGCGCCTGCCGCTGTTCGCCAATGTCACCGCCGCGATCGTCAGCGATCCGGCAGAGGTGCAGCGCCTGCTGGTGGAACAGGTCACGGGCCGCGTCCGCTGGCGCGAAAGCGCGATCGCGATGAAGGATGCAGGCGTCGAACAGTTCGTGGAACTGGGCGGCAAGGTCGTCGGCCCGATGATCACCCGCAGCGCGGGCGATGTCGCGGTGACAAGCGTCGTCACCATGGCCGATGTGGAAGCGCTGGCGAAGGAGCTTTGATGATGGAAAACCGCATGTTCGATCTTCATGGCATGACCGCGCTGGTGACGGGTGCTTCGGGCGGTATCGGTTCCGCGATCGCGCGGGCGCTGGCGCGGCAGGGCGCGCGGCTGGCGGTATCGGGTTCGAACGCCGGCAAGCTGCGCGCGTTCCGCGACGAACTGGACGAGCATACGCCGCAGCACCTCCAGGAAGTCGATCATGTCGCCATCACGTGCGATCTTTCGGACCCCGAGGCGGTGGAAAAGCTGGTGCCGGCGGCGGTCGATTCGCTGGGCAAGCTCGATATCCTCGTCAACAACGCCGGCATCACGCGCGATAACCTGGCAATGCGGATGAAGGACGATGAATGGGATGCGGTGATTCGCATCAACCTGGAATCGACCTTTCGCCTGATGCGCGCGGCCTGCCGGCCGATGATGAAGGCCAAGTTCGGCCGCATCGTCACCATCACCAGCGTGGTGGGCGCCACCGGCAATCCGGGGCAGGTGAACTATGCGGCGGCAAAGGGCGGGCTGACCGCGATGTCGAAAAGCCTGGCGCAGGAAGTGGCAAGCCGTGGCATCACGGTGAACTGCGTTGCGCCCGGCTTCATCCGCACCGCGATGACCGAAGTCCTGCCCGATGCGCAGAAGGACGCGCTGAACGGGCGCATCCCGATGGGACGCATGGGCGAGGGCGAGGATATCGGCGCCGCGGTTGCCTATCTCGCCAGCCGCGAGGCGGGCTATGTCACCGGCCAGACGCTGCATGTGAACGGCGGGATGGCGATGTTTTCCTGATGCCGGGGGGAACGGCGAGCGGGCGGGAACGCGCGTTGCGGAGATTTATCCCCAGATTCGCCGTTTTTCCCGCCGTTCCCGCTTGCCGCATGGCTGGCTGGCGTTAAGGAAGATGGTCCGAATTCATCGGTGGGGTGCTTGATCTCCGCCCTTGGAAGGGGGACCTGAGACAGTCATGAAGGCCACTATCGAACGCGCGACGCTTTTGCGCTGCCTGTCCCACGTCCAGTCCGTCGTCGAACGACGCAACACCATCCCGATCCTGTCGAACGTGCTGATCGAGGCGTCCGGCAGCGGTGCGTTGCGCGTCATGGCGACCGATCTTGATCTTCAGGTCGTGGAGACGATGGGCGCGGTTTCGGTCGAGGCGGCGGGCGCGATCACCGTATCGGCGCACTTGCTGTTCGACATCGCGCGCAAGCTGCCCGATGGCAGCCAGGTCAGCATCGAAACGGCGGACAACCGCATGGTCGTCAAGGCCGGGCGCAGCCGCTTCACGCTGCCCACCCTGCCGCGTGACGATTTCCCGATGATCGTCGAAGGCGAACTGCCGACCAGCTTCGAACTACCCGCCGCGACGCTGGCCCAGTTGATCGACCGCACGCGCTTCGCCATCTCCACCGAAGAAACGCGCTATTACCTGAACGGCATCTTCCTGCACGTCACCGACGAGGAACTGAAGGCCGCCGCCACCGACGGCCACCGCCTGGCGCGTTATACGCTGGCGCGCCCCGATGGCGCGCAAGGGATGCCCGATGTGATCGTGCCGCGCAAATGCGTGGCCGAACTGCGCAAGCTGCTCGAAGAAGCGCTCGATACCAACGTCGAGATCGACCTGTCGGCCTCGAAGATCCGCTTCACGCTGGGCGGCGAAAACGGCGTTGTTCTCACCAGCAAGCTGATCGACGGCACGTTCCCCGATTACAGCCGCGTCATTCCCACCGGCAATGACAAGCTGCTGCGGCTTGATCCGCGCAGCTTCTTCGAAGGCGTCGATCGTGTCGCCACGATCGCCACCGAAAAGACCCGCGCCGTGAAGATGGCGCTGGAAACCGATCGCGTGACGCTGTCGGTCACCTCGCCCGACAACGGCACGGCGGCCGAGGAACTGGCGGCGAACTATACGGCTGAAGGCTTCGAGATCGGCTTCAACGCCAATTATCTCAAAGAGATCCTCAGCCAGATCGAAGGCGATACGGTGGAACTGCACCTCGCCGACGCCGGCGCGCCAACGCTGATCCGCCAGGACGAGAAAAGCCCCGCGCTTTACGTGCTGATGCCGATGCGGGTCTGATCCCCGCTGGCGGTTTTAAATCGAGAGGCAGGCGGTGTGATCCGCCTGCCGATCACGCCTTGCCGGCAGCCGCGATCATGTGGTCCACGTCCACGAACTTCTCGCGCGGGGCGCCATCGCGGGCACGCTGCATTTCGGCTTCGTCGATCTTGCGCCAGTCCGCGAACGTGACGACTTTCAGCCCGCGCTCCGCCGCCAGCCGATCAAAGCCCGGGCGGCCGTCCTTGCCGGCGCCCGCGCCGATATCGGCGGCGATCTTCTCGATCACCGCGAAGCCATCCGGGCGGTTGGTGCCGATCGTGCCGCTTGGTCCGCGCCGCGCCCAGCCAACGCAATAGAGCCCGCTGCGGATGCGGCCGTCCTCGTTGGTGAAGCGGCCGGCGCGATCGTCGAACGGCACATCGGGAATAGGTGATGTCTGGTAGCCGATGCACAGGACCACCAGACCGGCGGGAATGGTATACGTCTCGCCCGTGCCGATAGCCTGACCGTCTTCCAGCCGGGTGCGTTCGATCTCGATCGCCTCGACCTTGCCATCGCCGAGGATCGCGCGCGGCGCGGCGAAGAAATCGAAGTCCACTTCGACGGCCGCATCAGTGCCCGCAGCGCCTTCGCCACGCGCCGCGAAGGCGCGCAAGTGGCCGACCGACTTGCGTTGGCCGGGATCGAGCGCGGCGTCTTCGGCCTCGGGCGGCAGGTCGGCCGGATCGACGCGCGGCATGGCGCGGGCGAGGTGGCCCAGTTCGCCCAGTTCCTTGGGCGTCATCGCGATCTGGTGCGGGCCGCGTCGGCCCAGGATGGTGATCCGCTTCACGCCCGCGCCTTCCAGCGTATCGAGCGCGTGGGCGACGATATCGCTGCCGGCGAATTCCGCGCGCGTCTTGGCGAGAATCCGCACGACATCGAGCGCGACATTGCCGTTGCCGATGACCACCGCGCTGGCACCGCCCAGATCGGGATCGAGCTGGGCGAAATCGGGATGGCCGTTGTACCAGCCGACAAAGGCGGCGCTGCCGAAGACATTGCCCAGATCCTCGCCCGGCAGGCCGGCCTTCCGGTCGCGCGGGGCGCCCGTGGCCAGCACGACGGCATCGTAAAGACCTTCGAGTTCGGGCACCGAGACATCGCGGCCGATCATGACGTTGCCGACGAAGCGCACGTTGTCGGACAGCGCGGTCGCCTCGTAGCGACGCGAGACGCCCTTGATCGACTGGTGATCGGGCGCGACGCCGAAGCGGATCAGGCCATATGGCACGGGCAGGCGGTCGAAAATATCGACCTGCACATCGTTGCCCCACTGCTTTTGCGCAGCTTCGGCGGTGTAATAGCCGGCCGGGCCGGAGCCGATGACTGCAATCTGCCTCACGCCGCATTCTCCCATACAGGCTGCCCTGGTGGCAGGAGTAACCCGCGCGGCAGAGGGTCGCAACTCGCGAAAATCGCGTTGAGGGCCGGCACTTAACGGTTTCGCAAGGGCGGGTATTGCATGTGCGAAGCATGGCGCAAGGCGGCAAGACACGGAATGGCGCGTTCGATCGCGCACGCGATGCGCGGCGCAAGCCGGCGGCATTCGGCGTGGCGCTGGGTCCACGCGCCACGCCGTCGCGTCCGCACGCCGGGGTGCTCGGCGCGGAACCAGAAATCGATTTCGTTTCCAGCCACTTCCTGATCACCCCGCAGTGGACGCTGATGGCCCCGGGGATGTGCGCGGCACTGCTGCTGACGGCGTTGGCGTCCTGGGTGCTGCCCGGCGCGATGGCTTCCAGCCTGGCCATCACGGCAATCCTGCTGGTGGCTGCCGCACCCCTTTTCGTTTCCATAGAGCGCCGCCATCCGCAACGCATGCTGCTGCGCTATGCGATCATGGCCACGGCCGTGGCGTTGCCGATGCTATTGTTCGGCCTGTCGATCGCGCGCTGGGCCTATCTGCCGGGCGGCGTGAACTGGGAAAGCTCGGTCGGCGTGCTGGTGATCATCGGCACGCTGGCGGCGATCCTGCTGCATGGCCGGCCTTCCGCGATCATGGCGGCGCAAGTCGCGCTGTGGCTGGGGGCGGCGTTGATCGTCGGGTCGATGGGGACGTTCATGGTCATGGCCGTGGGCGCGCTGATCAGCGTGGGCTTCTCGTTGCACCAGACGCGGCTGTCTGCCGGCGAAGCGGCGCGCCGGCGCGAGGCACAGCGCGTCCAGTCGCGCGCCGGACAATTGCTGGCGGAATATGAACAGTCGGGCAACGGCTGGTTCTGGGAAACCGATCGGCGCGGCGCCATCGTCTATGTTTCCCCGCGCATCGGTGAATTGCTGGAGCGCGACAGCGAAGCGCTGGTCGGACGCCCGCTGACCGAACTGTTCATCCTGGACGCCGATGGCCAGGAAGGCGAGCGCACGCTGAACTTCCACTTGTCCGCCCGCTCGTCGTTCCAGGAACTGGCGGTGCGCGCGGGGGTGCGCGATGACGAGGAGCGCTGGTGGTCGATCAGCGGCCGTCCGATCCACGACGAGTTCAACAACTTCATCGGTTTTCGCGGATCGGGCACCGACCTTACGGAAAAGCGCCGCTCGGAACAGCACGCCTCGCGCCTGGCGCACTACGATTCGTTGACCGGCCTCGCCAACCGGTTCCAGATGTCGCAGACGCTGGAAAAGATCCTCAACGCCCAGCGCGAGGATCACCGGGCGTGCGCTGTGTTCCTGCTCGATCTCGATCGCTTCAAGCAGGTCAACGATACGCTGGGCCACCCGGCCGGCGATGCGCTGCTCAAGCAGGTAGCGCAGCGGCTGGAGCGCACGGTGGACAAGGCGGGCCGCGTCGGCCGGCTGGGCGGCGACGAATTCCAGGTGATCCTGCCCGGCTATCAGGACGAGGACGGCCTGACGCGCCTGGCCGAACAGATTATCGAGAACCTTTCGCAGCCCTACCTGATCGAAGGGCACCGCGTGGTCATCGGCGTATCGGTGGGCATCGCGCTTTCGCCCGACGATGGCGTGACGTCCGAAGCGCTGATCCGCAATGCCGATCTGGCGCTCTACGCGGCCAAGGACGGCGGGCGCGGGCGCCACCACTTCTATGCGCCCGACCTGCACAGCGATGCCGAAGAGCGCCGCCAGCTTGAGCAGGACTTGCGCGATGCGATCACCCACGGCGGGCTTGAACTCTATTACCAGCCGGTCGTTCACACCGCGACCGAGAAGATCACCGGCTTCGAGGCGCTGATCCGCTGGACCCACCCCACGCTGGGCCGGCTTTCGCCCGCGAAGTTCGTGCCGATCGCCGAAGACGCCGGCCTGATCGCGCAGATCGGCGAGTGGGCGCTGCGCACCGCGTGCCTCGATCTGGCGAGCTGGCCCGAATCGGTGCGAGTCGCGGTCAACGTGTCGCCGCTGCAATTCGCCAATCCGGCGCTGCCCGCCATCGTCACCAGCGCGCTGGCATCGGCGCAAGTCGCGCCGGCGCGGCTGGAACTGGAAATCACCGAAAGCGTCTTCCTCAACGACGATTCGTCGACCGAAGCCATGTTCACGGCGCTGAAGCGGGTTGGCGTGCGGCTGGCACTGGATGATTTCGGCACCGGCTATTCCTCTCTCGGCTATTTGAAGAAGGCGCCGTTCGACAAGATCAAGATCGACCAGAGCTTCGTGCGCGGCGCCACGATTCCGGGCAGCCGCAACGGCGCGATCATCGCCTCGATCGTCAGCCTGGCCGAAGCGCTGGACATGGAAACCACCGCCGAGGGCGTGGAGACTCTGGACGAGCTTGATCTCGTCCGCACGCTGGGGTGCAGCCACGTCCAGGGTTTCATTTACGAAAAGCCGTTGAGCGCCAGCGCGGCGCGCCTGCGGCTGGGCGAAGGGCTGGGTGCGATCGCGCGCGGTCCGCGATCGGCGCGCGATCCGCGCCGCACCATGCTGCGCAAGGTCGTGCTTGAATATGGCGGCGACAAATATGGCGGCACGATCCGCAACATTTCCACCACCGGCGCGATGATCGAGGGGTTGTGGCATGTGCCGGTGGGCACCGAGTTCGGCCTGCACATCGCCAGGGGCTATCTGATCGGTGCGACGACGCGCTGGTCCGCCGAGGATCGCATGGGGGTCGTCTTCGCAACCCCGCTCCAGATCGATGAGCAGGGCCGCATCGCGCTGCCGCCGCCCGCAGCTCGCCCGACGCCGCCGGAAGAGGCGGACGGCCTGCGCCGGACCGCGTGATCGCGCCGCGTTTCCGCCGTGGTTAGTCGTTCGTAAACCATGTGGCGCTAAGGCTGGTTCGATAGAGGCTCTTCTGGAAGTCAGGGCGTAGCTTGTCTGCTTTGGAAAAATTGGGACTGGGGCGAGGGCGCGGGCTTGGCGCGGAGCAATCCGGCGCTTCGGCCAAGGACATGCGCGAAGCCCTGCTGCTGCTGCGCGATTATGAACAGTCCGGGCAGGGCTGGTTCTGGTCTACCGACGCGCAGGGCCGCGTCGCCTACATTTCCGATTGCGTAGCCAAGGCGATGGGCGTGACCGGCGGCCTGACCGGGCGGCCGTTCGCTTCGCTGTTCAACCTGGAACGCGACCAGGACGATGCCGTCGAACGCACGCTGCCGCTGATCCTGAGCGGCCACAAGACGTTTTCGGGCCTGGCGCTGCGCGCCGCCATCGATGGCGACGAGGTGTGGTGGTCGATCTCGGGCCGGCCGCAGTTCAGTGGATCGGGCGATTTCACCGGCTATCGCGGCAATGGGGCCGATATCACCCAGTCGCGCCGCAGCCAGCGCGACGCATCCCGCCTGGCCGAATACGATTCGCTGACCGGGCTTTCCAACCGGCACCGCATGTCGACTCGGCTGGCCTCCACGCTGACCGCCTACAAGGCCGCCAAGCGCAGTTGCGCGGTGATGATGATCGATCTCGACCGCTTCAAGCAGGTCAACGATACGCTGGGCCACCCGGTGGGCGATGAATTGCTCAAGCAAGTGGCGGACCGGCTGCGGCGCGTCCTGGATGATGGCTGGGAAATCGGGCGTCTGGGCGGCGACGAATTCCAGGTCATGCTGCCCGATATCGATGATCGCGGCAAATTGGGTGAAGTGGCGCGCAAGGTCATCGCCATCGTTTCGCAGCCCTATTCTGTCGAAGGCAGCCGCTGCGTCATCGGCGCATCGGTGGGCGTGGCCATCGCGCCATATGACGGCATCACCAGCGAAGAACTGACGCGCGGCGCGGACCTGGCGCTTTACGCTGCGAAGGAAGGCGGGCGGGGGCAGTTTCGCTTTTATTCCACAGACCTGCACAGCGAAGCCGAACGCCGCCGCCGCATCGAGGAAGACTTGCGCGATGCCGTGGCGAAGGGCCAGATCAGCCTGGCCTACCAGCCGCTGGTCGATCCGGTGAAGAACCGCGTCGTCGGCGTGGAAGCGGTGATGCGCTGGCTGCACCCGGATCTGGGCGAAGTCTCTCCGGGGGTGTTCATCCCCATCGCCGAAGAAACCAACCTCATCGTCGCGCTGGGCGATTGGGCGCTGAAACGCGCCTGCGAGGACGCCACCCGCCTGCCGGGCAACGTGCGCGTCGCGGTGAACATTTCACCGGCGCAGTTCGCCAACGTCAACCTTCCGGCATCGGTCATGCAGGCGCTGGCGCTGTCGGGATTGCCGCCCGAACGGCTGGAACTGGAAGTCACCGAATCGATCTTCATCGGCGACAGCGATCGCACCGACGCGATGTTCACCGCGCTCAAGCAGTTGGGCGTGCGGCTGGCGCTGGACGATTTCGGCACCGGCTATTCCTCGCTCGGCTATCTGCGCAAGGCGCCGTTCGACAAGATCAAGATCGACAAGACCTTCATTCGCGGCGTGACCGAGCCGGGCAACCGCAATGGCGCGATCATCAAGGCCATCGTCAGCCTGGCCGATGCGCTGGACATGGACACCACCGCCGAGGGCATCGAAGCGCACGACGAGCTTGATGTCATGCGCGACCTGAAAGTGAAGCAGGTCCAGGGTTTCATCTATTCGCGGCCGATGGCGCTGGCCGAGGTGTTGGACGCGGTCAGCAACGGCGAATGGGTGATCGAACCCAACGGCCCCAGCAAATCGCGCGCCGAACGCATCACGCTGTTGCGCAAGATCGGCTTGATTCATGAGGATTTTCGCTACGAAGCAACGATGCGCAACCTGTCGCGCACCGGCTGCCTGATCGAGGGCCTGCTCGACGTGCCGGTGCGCACGCAGTTCGTGGTCGACTTCGGCAACGGGCAACTGGCCGTGGCCACGGTGCGGCGCGCCACCGGGTCGCAGCAGGGCCTGGAATTCGAAGTGCCGCTGGTCGATGACGGGGCGGGCGGGCTTGTGACGCGCAATCGCATTTCGCCTTATGTGCTGGCCGCCGCCGGCATGCCGCTGGCCGCGCTGCCCGCCGGGGAATATCCGCTGGGGCCGCCTTCGGCGAACGCGGCGACCAGCTTTACCATGCCCAAGTTCGCGCAGATGAACGAGGCGGGGCGCAAGGCGCTGCGTCCGCAAGGCCGACAGAGCGACACCTAGACCGTACAGAGCGCGGCACAGTGGCGGGTGACAGGCGCCGATGCGACGGCTAAGGGCGCGGACATGACCGACCTCGCCAAGATCCGCAATTTTTCCATCATCGCGCACATCGACCATGGCAAGTCGACCCTGGCCGATCGCCTGATCCAGTTCACCGGCGGCCTGACCGAGCGCGAGATGAGCGCCCAGGTCCTCGACAGCATGGACATCGAGCGCGAGCGCGGCATCACCATCAAGGCGCAGACCGTGCGCTTGAAGTACAAGGCGCGCGATGGCGAGACGTATGAGCTGAACCTCATGGATACGCCCGGCCACGTCGACTTCGCCTATGAAGTCAGCCGCAGCCTGGCGGCGTGCGAAGGCGCGCTGCTGGTGGTGGACGCGGCGCAGGGCGTGGAAGCGCAGACGCTGGCCAACGTCTACCAGTCGATCGAGCATGATCACGAGATCGTGCCCGTCATCAACAAGATCGACCTGCCCGCCGCCGAACCCGAGAAAGTCCGCCACGAGATCGAGGAGATCATCGGCATCGACGCCAGCGAGGCGGTTCTCGCCTCGGCCAAGTCGGGCATCGGCATCGCCGAAGTGCTGGAAGCCATCGTCACCAAGATCCCGCCGCCGGGGGGCGACGCCGCCGCGCCGCTCAAGGCGATGCTGGTCGATTCGTGGTACGATCCCTACCTCGGCGTGGTCATCCTGGTGCGCGTGATCGACGGCGTGATCAGGAAGGGCCTGCAGGTCAAGTTCATGGCCGGCGGCACCGAGCACCTGATCGACCGCGTCGGCTGCTTCACCCCCAAGATCGAGCAGTTGCCCGAACTCGGCCCCGGCGAGATCGGCTTCATCACCGCGCAGATCAAGGAAGTGGCGCAGGCCCGCGTCGGCGATACCATCACCACGGTGAAGAACGGCGCGGTGGAAGCGCTGCCCGGCTTCAAGGAAGTGCAGCCGGTGGTGTTCTGCGGCCTGTTCCCGACCGACGCCGCCGATTTCGACAAATTGCGCGAATCGATCGCCCGGCTGCGGCTCAACGATGCCTCGTTCAGCTTCGAGATGGAAAGCAGCGCGGCGCTGGGCTTTGGCTTTCGCTGCGGCTTCCTGGGGCTGCTGCACCTGGAAATCATCCAGGAACGCCTGACCCGCGAATACGACCTAGACCTGATCACCACCGCGCCATCGGTGGTCTATCGCCTGTCGATGACCAACGGCACGGTGATGGAACTGCACAACCCGGCCGACCTGCCCGACCCGGTGTAGATCGCCGACATGGACGAGCCGTGGATCACGGCGGTGAGCTACACCCCCGACGAACACCTCGGCAGTATCCTCAAGCTCTGCCAGG
>JADLHU010000028.1 GCA_020848655.1 Novosphingobium sp. | reverse complement strand
GGGGGGCAATTGCCGGAGGCCGGACAGCACCCATCGCAGGGCGGCAGTCGGCCCCCTACCCTACTGCGCCCCCTGCCCTACTGCGCCGCCTGCGTCTGGTGTTCGGTCAGGAACTCGCGCTCGGCCAGGAAGCGTTCGGCGTCGAGCGCGGCCATGCAGCCGGTGCCGGCCGCCGTCACCGCCTGGCGATAGGTGTGGTCCATCACGTCGCCGCAGGCGAAGACGCCGGGGATCGCGGTCTTGGGCGTGCCCGGCTCGACCACGATATAGCCGCTCTTGTCGAGTTCGAGCGCGCCCTTGAACAGTTCGGTGGCCGGGGCGTGGCCAATGGCGACGAACGCGCCTTCGGTGGCGATTTCGCTGGTCTCGCCGGTCTGCGTGTCGGTCAGCGCCACGGCGCGCAAGGCGCCGGTCGCCTCGTCGTTCAGGAAGCTGTCGACCTGCTTGTTCCACACCACCGTGATGTTGGGATGCGCGAACAGGCGATCCTGGAGGATCTTTTCGGCGCGCAGCGAATCGCGGCGGTGGATCAGCGTCACGTCGGGCGAATGGTTGGTCAGGTACAGCGCTTCCTCGACCGCGGTGTTGCCGCCGCCGATCACCACCACCTTCTTGCCGCGATAAAAGAACCCGTCGCACGTGGCGCAGGCCGAAACGCCCTTGCCGCTCAGGTCCTGCTCGCCCGGAACACCCAGCCAGCGCGCCTGCGCGCCCGTGGCGATGACCAGCGTTTCGCCTTCATAGATATCGCCGCTGTCGCCCACCGCGCGGAACGGCGGGCCGGAAAGGTCCACCGATGTGATCGTGTCCCACAGCATCCGCGTGCCGACATGCTCGGCCTGCGCCTGCATTTCCTCCATCAGCCACGGCCCCTGGATCACGTCGCGAAAGCCGGGATAGTTTTCCACGTCGGTGGTGATGGTCAACTGGCCGCCCGGCTGCAGGCCCTGCACCACGATCGGCCGCAGCCCCGCGCGCGCGCCATAGATCGCGGCCGAAAGCCCGGCGGGGCCGGAACCGATGATAAGCATGCGGGTGGTGTGCGTGGCCATGAAATCCTCCGGTGAGGGCAAATAGTGTCGTAGCCCGCGCATTGCCAGTGCCGCACCGACAATTCTCCCCAATTGACGCTGCCGTCGCGGCAGCGCAATGCGCTTGGTCATGACTATTGCCGGACCGACATCGCACAGCTTCATCTCGCAGCGTCTGCGTCTGCACTACGTGGACTGGGGAAACGAGGACGCGCCGCCGCTGATCCTCCAGCACGGCGGGCGCGACCATTGCCGAAGCTGGGACTGGGTGGCCCAGGAACTGCGCCATGACTGGCACGTGATCGCCCCCGACCTGCGCGGCCATGGCGACAGCGCCTGGTCGCCCGATGGCGACTATTCCGACAGCGCCTTCGTCTATGACTTCGCCCAACTGGTGCAACACCTGGGTTACGATCAGGTCACCATCATCGCGCATTCGCTGGGCGGGTTCGTTTCCACCCACTTCGCCGGGCTGTACCCCGATCGCGTGCGCAAGTTCGTGAACATCGAAGGGCTGGGCCTGCCGCCCGCCACGATCGCCCAGCGCCAGGCCAAGGGCTATGCCGATTCCATGCGCGAATGGATCGCCGCCCGCCGCGCCGCCGCCGGCCGCCTGCCCCGCCGCTACCCGACGCTGGAAGCCGCCTATGCCCGCATGAAGGAAGAGAACGCCTTCCTCAGCGATGAACAGGCCCGCCACCTCACCATCCACGGCATCAGCCGCAACGAGGACGGCACCTTCGGTTGGAAGTTCGACAACTACCTGAACGTCTGGCCGCCCTCGGTGGCGCAGCAGGAAGACGTGCAAAAATTGTGGCAGGCGATTTCCTGCCCGATGCTGATCTTTCATGGCGCGAACAGCTTCTTTTCCAACCCCGAGCACGACGGCCGGCTGGCCTATTTTCAGGATGCCAGGGTCATCGAATACGAAAACGCCGGGCACTGGCTGCATCACGACCAGTTCGATCGCTTTGTCAGCGACGTGAAGGCGTTTCTGTAGCGGTTGTACCCCGGTTGTGTCGGGCGATTTGCGCCGATCCGAGGGCCGGTGGCGGCGCCTCGTCCGTCAGTAGACCCCGCCTTGCTCCTCGGCGAAGTCCTTCGGCTCGCCGCTCTTGGTGGCCGCTTCACGCGCTTGCGAGCGGGCCTGCTGGCCATGGCGGACCGCCGCGATCAGCGCATCGCGCTGGCTGGCGAAGTCTTCCGACCGGGTCGTCCGGCTCGGCTCGGTATCGGGCTTGAAGGCTTCCCAGATGATCGATGATTTCGCATCGTCGCCAGCCTCCGCGCCGAACACGCGCTTGCCGCTCACCCGGTCGATCCGCACCATGCGCACGCCTTCCGGCGCCACGAAAGGCAGGTGGCTCCAGCGGGGCCGGGTCGCCTGGACGACCTGCTTGAAGATCGGCGCGGCGATGCGGCCGCCCTGGGCATAGCCGCCCAGCGAACGCGGCTGATCGTAGCCAAGATAGACCCCCGCCACGTACTTCTGCGAACCGCCCACGAACCACACGTTGGTCGGCCCGCTGGTGGTTCCGGTCTTGCCGAACAGCGGCAGGTTCAGGTCACGCAGCACCACCGCCGTGCCGCGCGTCACCACGCCTTCCAGCATGTGGACCACCTGATAGGCTGTGCGCGGATCAAGCACGACCTTGCCGCGCGGTTCCAGCCGGGGCATCGGCTTGCCATCCCACTGCGCCATGCTGCACCCCATGCATCGGCGGGTATCGGCGCGCCAGATCACCTTGCCGCTGCGATCCTGGACATAATCGATCAGCGTGGCGGGATATTGCACGCCGTTGTTGGCCAGCGCGGCATAGGCGTTGACCATCTGCATAACCGTCGTCTCGCCCGCGCCCAGCGCGAACGAGAGATAGCGCTGGTACTTGCCGATGCCGACGCGCTCGAACGTCTTGGTGACGCGGTCCATGCCGGCGTCGTTGGCGATGCGCACGGTCATCAGGTTGCGCGATTGCTCAAGCCCCCAGCGCATCGTGTGATTGCCGCTGCCGCCGGCGCCGCCGAAGTTGCGGAAGCACTTCTGGCCAAGCCGCGAGCCCTGATAGACGCAGAACGTGCCGTCGAGGATCATCGTCGCCGGGGTCATCCCGCTGTCGAGGCCGGTGGCATAAACGAACGGCTTGATCGTCGATCCGGGCTGGCGCATCGCCTGCGTCGCGCGGTTGAACGAGGCGAGGCCGGCGTCGAACCCGCCCTGCATCGCCAGCACGCGCCCGTCATAGGGGCTTTCGATGACCATGCCGCCCGACACTTCGGGGATGACACGCACCGCATAGGCGCCGCGCCCCGCCGGCGCGGCGGCGATCACGTCGCCGGCGCGCAGCTTTTCGGGCAGCGCGACGAGCGCGCCGGTCGCGCCATCGGGAAAGCCGATCCGCGCGCTCGATCCGTTACGTTCGATGACCACGCCGATACGCCAGTCGTCATAGCTGATCGACTTGTTGAGCGAGACCAGTTGCGACTGCCAGCTATCTGGATCGAGGTCTATATGGGCAACCGGCCCGCTCCAGCCCTTGCCCGCATGATAGCGCAGCAGCCCGGTGCGCAGCGCATCCTGCGTTGCCTTCTGCATTTCAGGGTCGAGCGAAGTGCGCACCCACAGCCCGCCCGCATAGACGCTGTTCGGGCCGTCTTCGGCCTTCTCGCCATAGCGCTGGATCAACTGGCGGCGCACTTCTTCCACGAAGTAGCCGACCGAAGGATCGTAGGCTTCCACGCGGCGCGCAATGATCCCCAGCGGCTGCGCCTTGGCCTCGGCGATCTCCTGCGGGCTGGCCCACTCGTTGCGCGCCATCTGGTCGAGCACGTAGTTGCGCCGCTCGATCGCCATCTGCGCGTTGCGGGCACGCCCATAGCGTTCGGGCGCCTTGGGCAGAATGGCGAGGAACGCCGCCTCGTGCAGCTTCAGGTCGCCCACGTCCTTGCCGAAATAGGCGCGTGCGGCGGCCTGCACGCCAAAGCTCTGCCGGCCCAGCGGAATCTCGTTAAGGTAAAGTTCCAGAATCTGCTGCTTGTTCAGCGTCGCCTCGATCCGCCGCGCCAGGATCATTTCCTTGAGCTTGCGCGTGACCGAATATTCATCGCCGATGAGGATGTTCTTGGCGACCTGCTGGGTAATCGTGGAGCCGCCCTTGGCGCGCTGGCCCGAGCCGAACTTGACCACATAATCCAGCACCGCGCCGGCAAGGCCCGTGTAGTCCACGCCGCCATGCGTCCAGAACGTCTTGTCCTCGGCCGAAAGGAACGCATTGATCAGCGGCTTGGGGAAATCGACGAAGCGCAACTGGACGCGCCTTTCGCGCGCATAGCTGTAGACGATCTGGCCATCGACGCCACGCACCATCGTGGGCAGCGGCGGCTGATATTCCAATAGCTTGTCAGCAGAAGGCAGGTTGCGCGCGACCAGCAGCCAGATCAGGAACAGCATGACCAGCAGTCCGCCGCCGGCATAGCCCGCGATGCGTACCACGCGCCTTTCGCGCCAGGCCTGCCGCAGCGAAGCCCATGCGCCGCCGGCTTCCCGGCGGATGCGGTAGCGCAGGTTTTCCTGATCGGGCGCGGGCGAAGCGGATTCAGCCATATCGCCGACCCTCTAGACGCTGTTCGGGTGAAGGGAAAGCGTCGGATGCGTGATCGCCCAGGCCATGCCCTTCCCTATGCCCCGCCGGGGCGCGCCGGGCGTGGGCCGGACTGGCGCGCGAAATAGGCGCGGATCGCGCGCGCCGCGCTTTCGGCAAAGGCCTTGCGCCCCGTTTCGGATGCCAGTCGCGCGGCCTCGGCCGGATTGCTGATATAGCCGGCCTCGAACAGCGCCGAGGGCAGATCGGGCGATTTGAGCACGACGAAGGCGGCGGACTGCACGGCTTCGTCGTGCAGGTCGAACCGACCGCGTGCCTCGCGCAGGATCAGCCGCGCGAAATCCTCAGAGCGCGCCTGCGTTTCGCGTTGCGAAAGGTCCACCAGAATGGCGCTGACGCTGTCGCTCTTGCCGGCCAGGCGCACGCCGTTGATGGTATCGGCGTTGTTTTCCCGCGCGGCGATGCGCGCCGCCGTCTCGTTCGTGCCCCGCTCCGACAGGGTATAGACACTGGCGCCGCTGGCCAGCGCGCCGTCCTCCGCGCTGTCGGCGTGGATGGAAAGGAACAAGTCCGCGCCCAGCCGCCGGGCGATGCCCGAACGCTCGTCAAGCATAAGGTAGCGATCATCGTCGCGGGTCAGCGCCACGCGGATGCCGCCGTCCTTCAGCAGTTCGTCGCGCAGCGCCTGGGCCAGCATCAGGGTAAGCTGCTTTTCCTGCACGGGTGGCACCCCTGCCCCGGGATCGTGGCCGCCATGGCCGGCATCGATCACCACCAGCGGGCGGCTGGCGTCCTGCGGCCCCACAATGGTCGGCAGATCGACGAGCGCGCCGCCATCGGGCAATTCGATACGCTGTACATAGTCCAGCCCGCCACCCGGCCCCGCCGGGCGGGCATCGAACCAGCCCGCGCCGCGCCCGACCACGACCGCACCCGCCAGTGCGACCACCGGCGCGATCACGATCAGGGCAAGCTGCAGGCGACGACGCATCTGGCGCGTTGACTAGGCCGCGATCGCGATCGCCGCAACACATTGGCAAAGCGCGGGTGTGGAAGGCTTGCCCGGCTGGCGGACCGGCATTGATCCCGCGCAAGAAACTTGCCGTTCAAGACGTTGGATGCTAGGCCCTTTTCCAACCGGGAAAAATGGGCCGGCCCAGACCTGTCGGAAGGCCACCTCAAGGGGTGCTTGCGATCGGGGCGGCACGATCCAGATTTTCGGCCAAATTCCGGCACATTCGCTGGAATCGAACAGGTTGACGCAAAGCAATGAGAAGCCAATCGCCGTCCCGCCAGCCGCAGCCCCAACGGGCGCAGGCGGCATGGATGGCAGGCACTGCGCGCACGGTTTCGCCGCGCATTCTCCCGCTTGCAGACACGAAGCAGACCAGCCGGGCGCCAGATGGCCCCGGCTTCATCCCTGATGCCGCCGGCCGCCTGAAGACGCCTGTCTTCGCGCGGCCGCGCGGCTTTCCTTCACATATCCGCGTCGCCTTGCCGGCCCTGTCCGAGCCGCGGCGCGCATGGAGAATTCATAATGACAACGCGCATGCTCATCGATGCGCGCCACCAGGAAGAAACCCGGGTGGCGGTTCTCAAGGGCAACCGTATTGAGGAATTCGACTTTGAATCTGCCGATCGCAAGCAGATCAAGGGTAACATCTATCTCGCCAAGGTAACCAGGGTCGAACCCTCGCTCCAGGCGGCTTTCGTCGATTTCGGCGGCAATCGCCACGGCTTCCTGGCCTTCAGCGAAATCCACCCGGACTATTACCAGATCCCGAGGGAGGACCGCGAGGCCCTGCTGGCCGAAGAAGCCGCCCACGCCGAGGAAGAAGCCGCGCTGCGCGCCGCTGACGACGCCGACGAAGACGAGGAAGACGCCCGCATCGACGCGCTGGGTGACGACTATTCGGGCGATGACATCGACGACAACGGCGGCGTCACCGAAATCGACACGTCCGAAAAGGACCAGGTCGCCACGATCGAGGGCGGCCACGTCGACAACGGCTTCGACTATGCCGAGGACGAAGGCTATAGCGAAGGCGAGGCCGACGATGCCCGCGCCGACAACGACGACGGCGAGGAAGATCGCGGCCCGCGTCGCCGCGGCCGCCGCCGTCAGGGCAACCGCAGCCGTTCCAACCAGGCCGAGGAACTGCGCGCCAAGCGCATGGCGCTGCGCCGCCGCTACAAGATCCAGGACGTCATCCATCGGCGCCAGGTGCTGCTGGTGCAGGTCGTCAAGGAAGAACGCGGCAACAAGGGCGCGGCGCTGACCAGCTATCTCAGCCTGGCCGGGCGCTATTGCGTGCTGATGCCCAATTCCAGCCACGGCGGCGGCATCAGCCGCAAGATCAGTTCGGCATCCGATCGCAAGCGCCTGAAGGGCATCATCACCGAGCTGGAACTGCCGCGCTCGATGGGCTGCATCGTGCGCACCGCCGGCCTGCAACGCACCAAGACCGAGATCAAGCGCGACTTCGATTATCTCGCCCGGCTGTGGGACGAAATCCGCGAGAACACGCTGAACTCGTCCGCGCCCGCGCTGATCCATTCGGACAGCGACCTGATCAAGCGCGCCATCCGCGACATCTATAATCGCGATATCGAGGAAGTCGTCGTCGAAGGCGAAGGCGGCTATCGCGCCGCGCGCGATTTCATGAAGCTCCTGATGCCCAGCCATGCGCGCCGGGTGAAGGCCTATGCCGATCCGGTGCCGCTGTTCCAGCGCTATGGCGCCGAAGACCAGTTGACCGCGATGTACGATCCGGTGGTGCAGCTCAAATCGGGCGGCTACATCGTCATCAACCCGACCGAGGCGCTGGTTTCGATCGACATCAACTCGGGCCGCTCCACCAAGGAGCATGGCATCGAGGCGACCGCGCTCAACACCAACCTTGAAGCCGCGCGCGAGATCGCCCGCCAGTTGCGCCTGCGCGACATGGCCGGGCTTGTCGTGATCGACTTCATCGACATGGAATACGGCTCGAACGTCCGCAAGGTCGAGAAGGCGATGAAGGACGCGCTGAAGAACGACCGCGCGCGTATCCAGGTCGGCCGCATTTCCAGCTTCGGCCTGATGGAAATGAGCCGCCAGCGCCTGCGCACCGGCGTTCTGGAAGCGACGACGCGCACGTGCCCGCATTGCGATGGTTCGGGCCTGGTCCGCACCGCCAGCTCTGCCGGGCTTTCCGCGCTGCGCCTGATCGAGGACGAAGCCGCACGCGGCAAGGGCACCGTCATCACGCTTTACGCCAGCGCCGAGGCGTCGATCTATCTGCTCAACGCCAAGCGCGCCGATCTTGCCGAGATCGAGGCCCGCTATGGCGTGCGCGTGGAAGTGATCCCCGAAGGCGAGGACGAAGGCGCGAAGATGCGCGTCGCCTCGTCCGGCCCGCGTCCCGAATTCGTCCCCCGCTTCGAACCCATCGTCGAAGACTATGACGACGAGGACGTTCTTCCCGAGGACGATATCGAGGAAGAAGAAGAGGAAGCCGTGGCCGGCGAGAGCGAGGCCGAAGGCGAAGCCCGCCGCAAGCGCCGCAAGCGTCGCCGTGGCCGTGGCCGCGACCGCCGTGACGATCTGCCCGCCGATGCCCGTTCCAGGGATGACGTGGCTGGCGACGAGGCCGCCAGCGAAGAGACATCGGCAGACGAGGATCTCGTCGATGCCGATGATGGCGATGAAGCCTATGCGGATGGCGATGGCGTTGCCGCCGATGGCGATGACGCGCCGCGCAAGCGCCGCCGTCGTGGTCGTCGCCGGCGCGGTGGTCGTGGCCGTGGCGAAGGCAATGGCGAGGAGAACGGCGAAGGCGAAGTCTATGCCGGCGAGAATGGCGATGCGATCGATGCCGAGGCACCGATGGCCGAGCCTGTTGCCGAAGTGGTCGCAGAACCGGTGGCGGTTGTCGCCGATGATGTGGCGCCCGCCAAGCCCAAGCGCACGCGCCGCAAGAAGGCCGATGTGGCGGCAGAAGCCGTCGTAGCGCCCGAGCCAGTGGCAGAGGCCCCAGTCGCTGACGAGCCAGTCGCCGACGTGCCCGTTGCCGACGAGGAAGCACCCGCCAAGCCCAAGCGCGGACGCCCCAGGAAGGCTCGCGTCGCGGTTGAAGCTGAGGTAGCCGCTCCCGAACCGGTCGAGGCCCCCGCCGCAGAGGAAGCGCCGGCCAAGCCCAAACGCACGCGCCGCAAGAAGGCCGACGCCATTGCCGAGGTCGTGGTGGCCGATGTCGCGACCGAGGCTCAAGCTGAAGCCGAACCCGCACTCGAACCGGCTGCCGCTGCTGCGCTGACTGAAGAGACCATCGACGCCCAAGACGAAGGCGACGCAGGCTCGCCGCGTCGTGGCTGGTGGCAGCGCACATTTGGCGAGTAAGCCGCGCACAGGGCGGGCATCAGGCTCGCCACCCTAAGAAAAAAGCCCCCCGGCCATGCCGGTGGGGCTTTTTTTCTGATCTGCCGTCCGCCGGCTCCAGCCGAGGATCGAAGGCTATCGCGTCGGGTCCTTGTTGACCTCGCACTCCATATTGATCTGGATGCAGACGTTGTTGTGCGTCTTCAGCAAGACCTGAAGGTCCTCGGAACTGACCTCGTTGCGCTGCCGTTTCTCGCTGAACATCGGATCGAGGATGTACTGGTGGCTGCGCATGCGCAAATCGACACCCATGTAGAGGCCCAGCGGGGTGTTGGCGTTGCGGTTCGCCACCCATGAGCGGTTCTGCGCCTGATCGAACATCTGCATGCCCTCGACCGTGATCGCGCGGACGTGGGTCGGGTCCCACAGGAAGCTGTCGTGGCGGGGATGCGGCACCATGATGCGAATGATCGCGCCATGGCGGCAGACCCGGTAGAGTTCCTGGATGATGCGCAAGTAGACATCGCGCTGTTCGCCCAGATGCTCCAGGACATGGGCCAACAGCACTTCATCGACCGAATCGTCGTCCCACGGCCAGGGGAACGTCTCGAGATCCCACACCACGTCCGGCTCGAACGTCGCCATGCTGTCGACATTGATCCAGCCGTCGAGCCGCTTGGTGCCACATCCCAGGTTGAGCTTGATCGTATCCATGGGCCATCGGCGTCCGCAAGATCCAGAAGACCTCGCGATAGCGCGGGCGATCCGCGCGCGCCAGTTCAAGGCATGACATGTCGTCCGATGCCAGCGCCACACCATCGCCCGCCGCCCCGGAAAGCCTCCGGGGCGGCGGATCGATTGCAGATCAATCCAGCGAAGCGCCCGGCATCGGCGGCACCGGCTGCGGCGGAATATCGGCGTCTTCCTCGTGCACTTCCACGAGACCGCGCCCGACATGGCTCTTGCGGTAGCCATAGGCGGCATAGAACACGAGGCCGATCAGCCCCCAGATCGGCAGCACCATCTTGGCGTCGTAGGGCAGGAACCAGAACAGGATGATGCACCCCGTCGCGGCGACCGGCCCGACCACCCAGAGCATCGGCGCGCGGAACGGACGGGCACGATGGGGATCGCGCAGGCGCAGCAGCATGACCGCGATCGCCACCATCAGGAACGCGAACAGCGTGCCGGAATTGGAAATGTCGGCCAGCTTGCCCACCGGCAGCAGCGCGGCAGCGATGGCCACGAAAACCCCGGTGACCATCGTCACGATATACGGGGTCTTCCACTTGGGGTGAACGGTGGCGAGTTTTTCGGGCAGCAAGCCATCGCGCGCCATGACGAAGAAGATGCGGGTCTGCCCGAACATCATCATCAGGATGACCGAAGGCAGCGCCAGGTTGGCGGCCAGACCGACGAGATCGCCCGCCCAGCTATAGTTGATCGAGCGCAGCACATGCGCCAGCGCTTCCTTCGAACAGACCAGCGGCTCGGAACCCTTGGCCAGCAGCGCCGCGCATTGCGCGGTGAATTCGGCCGATCCGGCATCGACGCCGGGCGCGGTGGGCTGCGCGCCGATCGCACCGATCGCGCCGGTGGCGACCAAAAGGTAGAAGACGGTGCAGATGGCCAGGCTGCCGATCAGGCCGATCGGCACGTTGCGTTGCGGGTTCTTGGTTTCCTCGGCGGCGGTGGAAACGGCATCGAAGCCGACATAGGCGAAGAAGATCGACGAGGCCGCGCCGACGATGCCCATGCCCGAAGACCCCCAGCCATTGGGGGCGAAGGGCGCGAAATGCTCTCCCTTGAAGGCCGGCAGCGACAGCGCGATGAACAGCGTCAGCGCCACCACCTTGATCGCCACGAGCACGGCGTTGACGCGCGCGCTTTCCTTGGTGCCGACCATGAGCAGCCAGGTGACCAGCAGCGCCACGACGATCGCCGGCAGGTTGATCACCCCGGCCGAGAAATCGGCAACGGGCAGGAATCCGTTCAAGGTCCAGATCGGCCCCGCCTGCAACGCCACGGGTAGCTCAAAGCCTGTCCAGCTTTTGACCAGCCCCATGAAATAGCCCGACCAGCCCACCGAAACCGCCGATGCCGCCACCGCATATTCCAGGATCAGCGCCCAGCCGACCATCCAGGCGAGCAATTCGCCGACGACCGCGTAACTGTAGGTGTAGGCCGATCCAGAGACGGGCACCATCGAGGCCAGTTCGGAATAGCACAGCGCCGCCACCGCGCAGACGAAGCCGGCGATCACGAAGCTCCACAGCATGCCAGGCCCGGCTTTCTGGGCGGCTGCGGAGGTCAGCACGAAAATTCCGGTGCCGATGATCGCCCCTACGCCCAGCAGCGTAAGCTGGACTGGGCCAAGCGAGCGATGCAGCGATTTCTTCTCTGCGGTCGCCAGAATGGCGTCCAGCGGTTTTACGCGGCCGAACATGTCAAACAAAGCCCCCATCGTTTGATGCCAGGCCCCATTCTTGGGGCCAGGATGCGCGGGAAGCTATCGCAATGCACAGGCTTGGCAAGAGCTTAGCCGACACCCTTCCCCAGCTTTGCGCGAGCGTCTAGAACCCGGCCCATGTCCACGACCTTCCAGCTCGACACCGCGACCAGCCGCGCCCACCCCACCCCCGCGCCGATGAAGCGGCTGACCATCCCCGCCATCCGCCAGCGCAAGCAGGACGGAGTGACGAAAGACCCCATCGTCATGCTTACCGCCTATACGGCGCGGCAGGCGCAATTGCTCGATGCGCATTGCGATCTCCTGCTGGTCGGCGATTCGCTGGGCCAGGTGATCTATGGCCTGCCTTCCAGCGTGCCGGTTACGCTCGACATGATGGCGGCGCATGGCGCGGCGGTGGTGCGCGGCAGCTATCATGCCGCGGTCGTCGTCGACATGCCGTTCGGCACTTACGAAGCCTCGCCAGAACAAGCCTTCGCCAGCGCGGCGCGGCTGCTCAAGGAAACGGGCTGCGCCGCCGTGAAGCTGGAAGGCGGCGAGGCGATGGCCGAAACCGTCGCCTTCCTGACCCGGCGCGGCATCCCGGTCATGGGCCACGTCGGCCTGACGCCGCAGGCGGTCAACGTGCTGGGCGGCTACAACGCGCGCGGCCGCAGCGACGCGGAAGCGCAGAAGATCGTCAGCGATGCTCTGGCGCTCGACCAGGCCGGGGCTTTCGCGGTGGTCATCGAAGGGGTCGTCGAACCCATCGCCATAGACGTGACGAAAGCCATCGCCTGCCCGTCCATCGGCATCGGCGCTTCGGCGCAGTGCGACGGGCAAGTGCTCGTCACCGAGGACATGCTGGGCATGTTCGAGCGCGTGCCGCGCTTCGTGAAGCGGTACGAGGCAATCGCCGAGACCATCTCGGCCGCCGCCGCCCGCTATGCCGAAGAGGTGCGGGCGCGGACCTTTCCGGGCGTGGAACAGACCTACCAGCCGAAGTAGCGCCTTCAGGACGGAGCGGGCACCCCCAGCCGCGCCTGCTTCGCCCGCAAGGCCGCGACCGTGGCATCGTTGCCCCCCAGCGCGGCCAGCGCATCGGCCCAAGCCGCCGTTGCCGCAGGGCTGGCACGTTGCAGGCGATAGGCCTCGCGCGCTGTCGCTTCGGCGGCTTTCACATCAGCCACCCGCAATTGCGCGCGGGCCAGCGCGGCAAGCAGGCGCACGTCCCCTGCCCCGCCGGCGGCGCGCGCGGCGGCCAGCAGCATGGCGGCGCGGCGCCAGTCGCCGCGATCCACGGCAAAGCCCGCCACCAACCGCGCCGCCAGCGGACTGGCCGGATTGCGCGCGAGATAGTCTTGCGCGATCCGCGCCGCCATCGCGCCATCGCCGGATTGGCGGCACGCCTCGATCATGCGCAGCAGCAGGCTTTGCGGCAGGCGCACGCGCGCGGCCTGGCGATAGCGCGCCAGCGCCGCGTCGGGATGACCCGTGGCAAGCTGCACGTCGCCGGCCAGCACCGCGTTTTCCACCGCGCCGGGATGCTGGGCCAGCGCGCCCTCGGCCAGCGTCAGCGCCTGCGCATTGTTGCCATCGGCCAGCAGGGCACCGATCGGCGATCCCGTCGCCACGGGGCTGAGCGGCGGCACTTGCCCCAGCGCGGCGCGATCGAGCAGCGGAGCGGCCAGATCGCGGCGGCCATCGGCCTCATGCGCGCGGGCCACCTGGACGACGAGATAGGGAGCGGCACCGGCGCGAGCGGCCTCATCCGCAAAATCATGCAGCACCAGACGATCTTCGCCGGCAAGCGCCTCGGCCCGCGCCAGCAGGAGCCGCGCCCGCGCGTTGGCGGGCTGGATGCGGGTCAGGCGCTGCAAGGCCTCCACCGCCAGCACGTGATTGCCCGCGTGCAGTTCCAGCACACCTTCCAGCAGCATCGCGCCGGGCACGTCGCGCATCCGATCGCTGGTGCGGCCATAGAGGCGGCGCGCCAAATCGAAATTGCCGGCCCGCGCCGCCAGCACCGCCTGAAGATAGGACGGCAGCGGATCGGACCCGTCGATGCCGATCATCTTGCGCGTGACGGCAAGCATCTCTCTCGCGCGGCCCAGTTCACCCAGCGTGGCGGCATATTCGCCGAGCACCGCCATGTCCTGCGGGGCCTTCGCCAGCGCGCGCCGGAACCAGGGCAGTGCCGGCAGCGCGCCGTCGCGATCACGCACGATCAGTGCATGGAATTCCAACGCGCGGACGTTTCCGGGATCGAGCGTCAACGCATAGTCCGAGGCGGCAAGCGCCAGTGTGTGCTCGCGCCCGGCATAGCGCATGCGGCCGATTTCCACCCACATCGTCGCGTCACGCGGGGTCAGCGCGATGGCATGATCGAAGGCGGCGGCGGAAGCGGGCAGGTTCTCGTCCAGCAGTTCCAGCCGGCCCAGCGCGCGAAAGCCCAGCGCGGCGGTTTCGGGCGAGAACTGCCCGTCCGCCAGCCACTGGCGCGCCTTGTCACGCTGATCCTGGATAAGGAATGCCTCGCCCATCAGCGCCGCCACTGCTTCGCGCGGGGCGCCGGCGTCCATCGCCTGACGCAGCCGCACTTCGGCGGCGATGCCATCCCCGCCGTCCAGCGCCTTGCGCGCCTCTGCGATCAGCGCCGTCGACCTTTCGGGCGATGCCGCCAGCCGCAGCGGCGCGGCCAGGCAAAGCAGCGCCGCCAGCACCGGCAGCCAGCGCGCCCGGCGCAGGGCTTCACGCATGAAGATCGTACTGCTTGAGCAGATCGTACAGCGTTGGCCGGCTGATCCCCAGCAGCTTTGCGGTGTTCGAGATATTGCCTTTGCTGCGTGCCAGGGCATGGCGAATGACCTTGCGATCGGTGAGTTCGCGCGCGGTCTTGAGGTTCAGCGCGTTGACCACATCCTCGCCAGGCGTGGCCAGATCGAGGTCGGTGGCCGACACCAGCTTGCCATCAGCCATGATAACCGCGCGCTTCACCCTGTTGTCCAGTTCGCGCACGTTGCCCGGCCAGGGCCAGGCGTCGATCGCAGCCAGCGCATCAGCGGCAAAACCGCGCACGTGCGGGTTCATTTCCTTGGCGAAACGGGCCAGGAATGCCTTGGCCAGCAGCGTGGGATCGCCGGGCCGGTCGGCCAGGCTGGGGATCTTCACCACGATCTCGGCCAGGCGATAATAAAGATCCTCGCGGAAGCGGCCATCGGCGATCATCGCTTCCAGGTTCTGGTGCGTGGCGCAGACGATGCGCGTATCGACCGGAATCGAACTGCGCGAGCCGACGCGCTCGATCACGCGTTCCTGAAGGAAGCGCAGCAGCTTGACCTGAAGCTGGAGCGGGATGTCGCCCACTTCATCAAGGAACAGCGTGCCGCCATCGGCCTGCTCGATCTTGCCCTCGGTGGTCTTGACCGCGCCGGTGAACGCGCCTTTCTCATGCCCGAACAGCTCGCTTTCCAGCAGGTTTTCCGGGATCGCCGCACAGTTGATCGCCACGAAGGCGCCGCCCACGCGCGGGCTCGATTCGTGCACCCCGCGCGCCAGCAGTTCCTTGCCCGTGCCGCTCGCGCCCAGCAGCATGACCGACACATTGGTATTGGCGACGCGTTCGATGGTGCGCGCAACGCGGATCATTTCGGGTGCGGCAGTGATCATCCGGCCCAGCACGCGCTCATCGCCAGGCGCGCGCGCGGCCAGCTTGCGGTTTTCCGCCTCGATGCAGTGCAACTGCCAGGCGCGGCGCGCGATCAGCCCCAGCGCGGTGATATCGACGGGCTTCTGGTAGAAATCATACGCGCCGCGCGCGATCGCCTGCAACGCGCTGTCGCGGGCGCCATGGCCGGTGGCGACGATGACCTTGGTATCGGGCTTGAGCGCCATGATCTCGTCCAGCACGGCAAAGCCCTCGCTCGTCCCGTCGGGATCGGGCGGCAACCCCAGGTCGAGCGTGACCACGGCCGGACTTTCCGCGCGCATGGCAACCAGCGCGGCGGCGCGATCGCCGGCCACGATCACATCGAAATCCTCGTAAGCCCACTTGAGCTGGGCCTGAAGGCCCGGATCGTCCTCGACGATGAGCAATTTGGGTCGGGCCTCGGTCATGATGCAACTTTCCTGGGAAGATCTTGGGCGAGCGCGGCGGCATCGCGCGTGGTCAGGCCGAGAGGCTGGCCGCTGGTCGCGGCCAGCGGCAGGCGCACGATGAAGCGCGTGCCCAGGCCCTCGCGCGATTCCACTTCCAGCCGGCCATCCATCCGCCGCACCAGTTCGCGCGCTTCATAGGCGCCGATGCCGAAGCCGCCGGGCTTGGACGAGACGAATGGCTTGAACAGACGGGTGCGGACGAATTCGGGCGACATGCCGCTGCCCGAATCGACGATTTCGAAACGAGCGTTCAGGCCCTCGCAGGTCAGGGCGACAAACACCGGGCTGTCGGGCGGGCTGGCGTCCACCGCGTTCTGGATCAGGTGGACGAGAACCTGCTCCAGCGCCTCGGCGCTGGCGCGCACCAGACAGGGCTGGCATTCGGCCAGAACCACCGGATGACCGGCAAGGAAGCGCTCGACCGTCACGCGCACCACATCGCCGGCGGCAACATCGCCCATGCGCTCCGCCCCGCCGCCGCCATAGCGCGAAAGGCGCGCCAGAAGCGCGCTGAGCTTGTCGGCCGAATTGCGCAGCGTCACCAGCATGTCGGCGCGAAAGGCCGGCTTTTCGGCGTGCAACTCGGCGTTGTGGGCCAGCAGGCTGAGCTGGCTGGCCAGGTTCTTGATATCGTGCATGACGAAGGCGATGCGGCGGTTGAAATCGTCGAAACGGCTCGCCTCGGCCAGCGCTTCCTGCCCGACGTTTTCCGCCAGATAGCTGGCCAGTTGCTGGCCGACGACACGCAGCAGGTCGAAGTCTTCCCAATCGAAGCGGCGCGGCACGGGCGCGCGCGCCAACACCACCATGCCGACAAGGCGATCGTAGTGGAGCAGCGGCACCAGCGCCCAGGCGCGCGTTTCCTCGCGCAGCCAATCGGGAATCAGGCCGGCCTCGCCGCGCAAGTCCCGCCCGGCGCGCCAGTCATCCAGATCGACGATCAGCGGATCGCGTTCGAAAAACGCCACCATCGCCCCCGACATGGCCGCGGCGGGAACTTCGGCGGTGGCCCATTGCCAGCGCGCCGCCAGCGTCAGTTCGCCATGGTCGCCCGGAGTCAGCAGCAGGCCGCCGGGCGCCTCGGCGATATCGGCCACCGCCTGCACCACCCGTTCGCCAAGCGGCGACGCGCCATCGCCGCCGTTGCCGATGGTGCGGGTGAAACGCAGCCACTCCTCGCGATAGTCATAGCGGTGCTGGAACATGTGCTTGGCCAGCATGACGCGCGACCAGCCGCGCAGCCGGCGCGATGGCAGCACCAGGATCGCCAGCACGCTGGCGGCGGTCAGGAACGCCAGTTCCATCAGCCGCGCGAAATCGCCGCCCGCATAGGACAGCCACTGCGCGATACCCACCATCGCCACCAGATAGCCCCCGATGATCAGCAGCGAGAACGTCTGGAAGGCCACCGCGCGCGAGGGGCGCAGGCGTAGCGCTTCGGAATCGCGCACCGTGCCCAGCACCAGCAGCCCGGCCAGCGTGATCGCGGTCACGCCGCGCACCGCCGCCAGTTCGGCTGGCCAGCCCCCACCGAGATAGGCGATGGTATAAAGGTTGAGATCGAAGACCCACAGGATCGCCAGTCCCGCCGTCGGCCAGCGCAAGGTGGCGCGGGACAGGTTCGATGCGCCGGCATAGAGATTGTGGACCAGCACCAGCGCGCCAACCGTCACCAGCAAGCGCAGCAGCACGGTGAAATCGAACGCGATGGCCAGTGCCCCCGGCCCCACCGCCAGCCGCTCCACCACCAGTTCCAGGCCGATGTCGAGCGCCTGGACCGCCGCCAGAACCACCACCACCGGACGGATCGGCGCCAGGCTCGCATGGCGGCCGTCGCTGGCGAACAAGCGGTAGACCACAACCAGCAAGGCCACGTTGCGCGCGCCTTCGGCAAGGCCAGCCGCGGAATGGGTGTCCCCCGAAGCGGCGATCACCAGACACCCGATGCCGGTCAGCAGAAGCCCCGCGACAAGCGCGTTGCCCGCCGCGCCCAGCCGCTCGCGGCGATAGGCAAGCCATACCGTCGCCGTCACGGCCGCGACCGCGCCGGCCAGGTGGATCGTCAGTTCCGCGATCTGGTAAAGGCCCGTCGCTTCCACCATCAGCGCGCGCCTTCGTGCCAGAGCACCACGCGCAGCGTCTGGAGCAGGATCAGCAGATCAAGGAACGGCGTGTAGTTCTTGGCGTAATAAAGGTCATATTCCAGCTTGTGCCGCGAATCCTCGATCGACGCGCCATAAGGATAGTTGATCTGCGCCCAGCCGGTGATGCCCGGCTTCACCATGTGGCGTTCGGCATAATAGGGCAACTGGTCGTCCAGCGCCGAGACGAATTCGGGCCGTTCGGGCCGCGGGCCGACGAAGCTCATCTCGCCCTTGAGCACACTCCACGTCTGCGGCAGTTCATCGATGCGCACCTTGCGGATGAAGCGGCCCACCCGCGTGACGCGCTGATCGTTCTGCGTGGCCCACTGCGCGCCGCCGACTTCGGCATCGGTGCGCATCGACCGCAGCTTGATGACATCGAAATACTGGCCGTACAGGCCGACGCGCTGCTGCCGGAAGAAGGCCGGGCCCCGGCTGTCGATCTTCACGATCAGCGCAAAAAGCGCGATCACCGGCGCGGTCAGCAACAGCAGCAGCGCGCTGGCCGTAATGTCGAAAATGCGCTTGGCCACGCTCGACACCGCGCGGCCCGAGGAAAAGCCATCGGAAAAGATCAGCCAGCTCGGGTTCACCGTATCCAGATCGACACGGCCCGTCTCGCGTTCGAGGAAGCTGGAGAAATCGTTGACGTGGACGCCCGTGGTCTTGATCCGCAAGAGATCCTTCAGAGGTAGCGAATTGCGCCGCTCCTCCAGCGCCAGCACCACTTCGCTGACCCCCAGGTTCTCGACAAAGCGTGTGAGGTTGTGGATCGCGGTGCGGGCGATGGCTTCTTCCACCACCGGATTGGCCTCGCTCATGCCGACATAGCTGACGATGACGAAGCCGCTCTCGGGCCGTTCGGCCAGCTTGCGCAGCCGATCCGCCCGCATTCCCGCGCCCAGCACCAGCACGCGCCGCCGGAACGATGCTGTGCCCAGGATGCCCCCCACAATCAGTCGGTTGAGGATCAGGAGCACGATTGCCAGCGCCATTCCGTACGCCAGCGTGGAGCGCCAGAAATTGCGCGATCCGCCCAGGAAATCGATGAATGACAACGCGATGACCGCCAGCGAGATCGCCACCAGCAGTCGCGCGCAGGCAAAGCGCATCGATCGCAGCGAATCGGAGCCGTAGACCCCCACCGCGATCATCGCCATCACGATCATCCCGGCAAACCCGACATGCGGCCAGATGCGTTCGGTCAGCAGGCCCGGATCGATCCCGATCTGCCCGGCGCGCAGCCGCCAGGCGATTTCGGCCGCGGAAATCAGCAGAACCAGGTCGATCAGCCACAGCAGGACCACCGCGTGGGGAATGTAATGTTTGAACAGCCGGATCATGGTCGCGCGTCGTCAGCCTCCGGCCCCGTATGGGGCTGAGCGCAGGACTAGGGCAAAGACGTAAAATGTCGGTAAAGCTGACAGTGGCCGGATTGTTCGCACTGGCGGAGGTGCGGATTTTTCCGGGCTTTGCGAAAGGGCGTGTCGGCAGGGCTTACAGCGCCGCCAGCCCACTCCCGCCCCTCAATCCCGCCTCAGTAAATCCATCGCCGATACCGTCAGCGCCTCGGCCGCTGCGGCGATCACCGCGTCGGCTTGCGGGGCGTAGGTCGGGCTGTGCAGCGAGGGCAGTTCGCGCCCCTCGCGTTCGGCTGCCGCGATGCGATCGGCCGGCACGCCGCCGACGCGGAAGATCAGCGACGCGATGTGGTCGGGGGCGGCGCGGCCGTATTCGCCGAAGTCCTCGCCCACCATCGCGGGCGGCAGATCGACCACGCGCGCCGCGCCGAAGTGGCCGCGTAGCAGCGTGGTCATGCGGCCGGTGAAATCGGGCGTGTTCCAGGTGGCGCGGGTATAGCCGGGCTTCACCGTGACCACAGGCATCGCGCTTTCGGCGATACCCGATGCGATCGCTTCGCCGCTTGCGATGCGGCGGATGCCGTCGAGCAGGCGGGTCCGCGTGCGGTCGCTGTAGCTGCGCACGGTCAGTTGCAGCGCGACTTCGGCGGGGATGATGTTGTGCGTGGTGCCGCCTTGAAAGCTACCTACGGTGACCACAGCGGGGTCTACGGGGTTCTGATCGCGACTGACCAGCGTTTGAAGGCGCATCACGATGGCGCTGGCCAGGACGATCGGATCTTTCGTCGTCTGCGGCGCGGCGCCGTGGCCGCCCACGCCGCGCACCAGCACATCGACGCTATCGACATTGGCCATCGCGAAGCCGCGCGTCGTACCCAGCACCCCGGCGGCGAGGTCGGCGGAATTGTGGAAGGCCAGCACGTAGTCCGGCTTTGGAAAGCGGGTGTAGAGGCCATCGGCGAGCATGGCGCGCGCGCCTTCGCCGATTTCCTCGGCCGGCTGCGCGATCATCACCAGCGTGCCCGACCATGCCCCGCGCCGGGTCGCCAGCAGCCGCGCCGTCTCGATCCAGGCGGTCATGTGCGTATCGTGGGCGCAGGCGTGCATGATGCCGCTTTCGACGCCGGCGCGCGACAGGCCGCGCGCCTTCGAAGCAAAGGGCAGCCCGGTCTGCTCGGTTACCGGAAGGGCATCCATGTCGGTGCGGATCAGCACGGTCGGCCCGGCGCCGTTGCGCAGCACCGCGACCACGCCGGTGCGGCCGACTTTCTCGGTCACCGCAAAGCCCGCCTGGCGCGCGGCATCGGCCATGATCCGCGCGGTGCGCAGTTCCTGGAAGCTCAGTTCGGGATTGGCGTGGAGATCGCGGTATATCGCCAGGAGGCCGGGCATATCGGCCTGGATGCGCTGCGCCACCGGTTCGGCGGCGACCTGCGCGTGGAGCGGCGCGGCAAGGGCGAGCAGCGCAGTGGCCGCGGCAGCGATCATCTTCATCCCACCGGGATAGACCGTGCCGCACGGTCCGGCAATC
This sequence comes from Novosphingobium sp., assembly GCA_020848655.1. Classification (GTDB taxonomy): domain Bacteria; phylum Pseudomonadota; class Alphaproteobacteria; order Sphingomonadales; family Sphingomonadaceae; genus Novosphingobium. Next base: position 39,368 of record JADLHU010000028.1, on the reverse strand, counting down.
GCCTGGTTGGTACCCCTGGCCCGACTCGAACGGGCACGTCTTTCGACAATCGATTTTGAGTCGATCGCGTCTACCATTCCGCCACAGGGGCGCACCAACAGGTTGCCGATAGCCTTGCGGCCGCCGCGCATCAACCGGCCTTCAAGGCTCCGGCAAGAATTTTGTGCAAACGGGAATGCAGCGCATCGTTGCCGGCCAGCACTTCCACGTCGCAGATCGGCTGCGAACGACCGCGCCAGTCCGACACGAAGCCGCCCGCTTCGCGCACCAGCAGGCAGCCGGCGGCCGAATCCCAGGGCGCCAGCCCGCCTTCCCAGAAACCGTCGTAGCGCCCCGCCGCGACCCAGGCGAGATCGAGCGAGGCCGAACCGAAGCGGCGGATGCCCGCCACTTGCGGCGCGATCGCCGAATAGATCCGCGCCCATTCGCTGACATTGCCGCGCCCCGCAAAGGGAATGCCCGTGGCGATCAGGCTTTCATCGAGGTGGCGGCGCGCCGAAACGCGCAACCGGCCATCGTGCAGCCAGGCGCCGCGCGTCTTTTCCGCCCAGAAGCTTTCGTCGGTGATCGGCTGGTAGACGATCCCCGCGGTCACTTCGCCCCAGCCCGTGCCATCGAGGCGCGGTTCCTGCACCGCGATCGAAATCGCGAAGTGCGGGATGCCGTGGAGGAAGTTCGACGTGCCGTCGAGCGGATCGATGATCCAGCGCGGCTTGCCCGGATCGCCCGGAATCTCGCCGCCTTCTTCCATGAGGAAGCCCCATTCGGGACGCGCGACGCGCAGTTCGTCATAGATCGTGCGCTCGGCGGCGCGATCGGACTTGGAGACGAAATCGGCCGGCCCCTTGCGCGAGACCTGGAGGTGCTCGACCTCGCCAAAGTCACGACGCAGGCGCTGGCCCGCCTTGCGGGCCGCCTTTTCCATTACGCGGATGAGACCGGAAATCGCCATGGCTGAGGTCAGTTCGCCTTGCTGACGTACGAACGCTCGTAAACGTCGACGATGATCCGCGTGCCCGATTCGATGTGCGGCGGCACCAGCACGCGCACGCCGTTGTCGAGCACGGCGGGCTTGTAGCTCGACGAAGCGGTCTGCCCCTTCACCACGGCATCGGCCTCGACGATCGTGGCTTCGACCTGTTCGGGCAACTGGACCGAGATCGGGCGTTCGTCGTAAAGTTCCAGAAGCACGGTCATGCCGTCCTGCAGGAAGGCGGCGGCATCGCCCAGCAGATCGCTGGGCAGGGTGATCTGATCGTAGTTTTCCACGTCCATGAACACCAGATCCTCGCCCTCGGCGTAAAGGAACTGGAAGTCCTTGGTATCGAGGCGCACGCGCTCGACCGTGTCGGCGCTGCGGAAGCGGACGTTGGTCTTGCGGCCATCGATGAGGTTCTTCATCTCGACCTGCATGAACGCGCCACCCTTGCCGGGCTGGGTATGCTGGGTCTTGGCGACTTTCCAGATGCCCTTCTCGTATTCAAGGATGTTGCCGGGACGGATGTCCACGCCGCTGATCTTCATGGGGATTGCCTCTGATGGTAAAGAGCGAATTTCGGGAAAGGCGCGCCCTTAGCGCGCCGCGCGCCGTCTGGCAATCGCGGGCAGGTGGTGATAGCGCGGCAGGCATGAAAAGCCGCGTCGCTTCCGCCGCCCCCGCGCCCGCCCTGCCCGGCACCATGGCCAGCGCCATACCCGGCGCCGTTCTGGGCGCAATCCTGGGCGCCATCGCGCTGTCATGCGCCGTCTGGTCCGGCCCGGCCGGCGCCGTGCCGGGCGGCGAGCTGGGCACGGTTGAAGTGGGCCGCTATGTCTGCGAACTGGCGGGCGATGCCGCCGGCCCCGCCGGCCGCCACGTACCCGAAGCCGATTTTTCCATCGTCACCACGTCAAGCTACCGGGTGGACGGGCGCGGCGGCAGCTATCTGCGCACGGGCGACCGGGTGGTGTTCACCAGCGGCCCGCGCGATGGCGAACGCTATCGCCGTCTGCGCAGCGGCTTCCTGCGGCGCAGCCTGGCCGATGGCAGCGACGGTCCGCTGCGCTGCGTGCTGGCCAACCGCCGCCGGGGCTGACGATCGCTCAGGGTCAAGCCCCTAACCGCCGCCCACGCGCGGCAGGACCACCACTTCCGCGGCGTCGGCCAGCGGGGATGTCCAGTCGCTGGTGAACACGCCGTCGATGGCGAAGGCGGCGCGCGCCGGGGCCTGATCGGCAAAGCCGGGAGCCAGATCGTCCAGCCGCTCGATCAGGTCATAGAGCGATGCCGCCGCGATCGACAGCCGGTCCGCACCGCCGAAGAATTCGCGGTCGAACGGCGGCAGCACGACGACGCGCAGCGTCACGCCTCCCGTGCCGACTCGATAGCGCCATGAACCCGATCGGGCGACAGCGGGAGCGAGCGCAGGCGCAGGCCCGCCGCGCGGCTGACCGCATTGCCCACCGCCGCCAGCGCCGGCACGATGGGCGCTTCGCCCACGCCTTTCACGCCATAGGGATGCCCGGGATTGGGCACTTCGACCATGACCGTATCGATCATCGGCAGGTCCGACGCCACGGGCATGCGATAATCGAGGAAGCCCGCGTTATCGAGCAGGCCCGCCGAATTGTAGATATAGGCTTCGTTCAGCGCCCAGCCGATGCCCTGCACCGCCCCGCCCTGCAACTGCCCCTCGACGTAATCGGCGTGGATCGCGCGGCCCACGTCCTGCACCACCGTGTAGCGATCGATCAGCACGTGCCCGGTTTCGGCATCGAGTTCGACATCGCAGATCTGCACGCAGAAGCCCGGCAGGTAGCCATCGGCGTTCAGCCCGACCTGGGCCGAGATCGGCCCGCCCGAATTGTTGGCGCGCGCCGCCAAATGGCGCAGCGACAAGTGCCGTGCTTCCTGCCCTGCGGCCAGGCACCAGGCCTCGCCATCGCGCCAGGCGACCTGATCGGCCGCCACGCGCCAGATCTTGGCCGCGCGCGCACACAGCGTAGCGATCACCTGTTGCGCTGCTTCCACCACGGCGAGGCCGGTGGCGAACGTGGTGCGGCTGCCGCCCGTTACCATCGAAAAGCCGATCGAGGCGGTATCGGCCACGATCACGCGCACGTTTTCATAAGCGATGCCCAGCGTCTCGGCCGCCATGATCGCCATCGCGGCGCGGCTGCCGCCGATATCGGGGCTGCCGGTGGCGACCAGCACCGATCCGTCCTCGCCCAGGCTGACCATCGCGGTGGATGGGCCACCATAGTTGAACCAGTACCCCGCCGCGATGCCGCGCGCGGTGTTGGCGCGCAGCGGCGCGGTGTAGTGCGGATGCGCGCGCGCCGCTTCCAGGCATTCGACAAAGCCGATCGCACCGAACGGCGCGCCATCGGGCTGCGTATCGCCGGGGCGGACCGCGTTCTTCAGCCGCAAATCGATGGGATCGATGCCCAGCTTCAGGGCGATCTCGTCCATCGCCGATTCCACCGCGAAATTGACCTGCGGCGCGCCCGGCGCGCGATAGGCCTTGGTGGCGGGCCGGTTGCACAGCACGTCCCAGCCGATCAGCCGCGCGTTTTCGACGCGGTAATGCCCGACCGATCCAACGACGCCCGGATGCGCCGCGCCGGCCGGGAACGCGCCGGCGTGATACTTGAATTCCATATCGGCGGCGACAAGCGTGCCATCGGCGGCGGCGGCCAGTTTCAGGTCGATCACCGCGCCCGGCGCGGGGCCGGTGGCGCGGAACACGTCGCCCCGGCTCATCGCCAGCCGCACCGGCCGGCCGGCCTTGCGCGACAGCAGCAGGGCCACCGGTTCAAGGTAGATCGTGGTCTTGCCGCCAAACCCGCCGCCGATTTCCAGCGGCGTCACGCGCAAGTCCGCCTGATGGATCAGCAGCGTGGCCGCCGTCAGCGAACGCACCGCGAAAGCGCCCTGGCTGGAACACCACAACTGCGCCTGCCCGTCGGAATTCCACGAGCCGACGCAGGCGTGCGGTTCGATATAGCCCTGGTGCACCGGTTCCAGCGTGTAACGGCCCGAAACCACCACCGCCGCGCCGGCCATGGCGGCGTCGACATCGCCGCGCATCAGTTCCGCGCGCAGCGATGCGTTCGATGGCTTGTCGGGCTTGGGGGTCACCCCTTTGGTAAAGACGTGATCGTGAAGGATCGGCGCGTCTTCGCGCAGCGCGTCTTCCAGATCGAGGACATGCGGCAGCACTTCGTAATCGACGTCGATCAGCCTGAGCGCGGCCTCGGCGATCGCGCTTGTCGTCGCGGCGACGGCGGCCACGGCGTGACCTTCGTAAAGCGCCTTGTCGAGCGCGAGGCAATTGCGCGCGACATCGACAATATCGGACGCCGTTTCGCCCACCGCCATGACGATCGAATCAAGGCTGGGGAAATCGGCGCCGGTCACGATCGCCTTCACCCCCGGCAGCGCCGCCGCCTTGCGCGTATCGATGCCCCGGATGCGGGCATGCGGATGGGGGCTGCGCAGGATCGCGCCCTGCAACATGCCGGGCAGCGTGAAATCGGGGCCATAGAGCGCCTTGCCCGTGACCTTGTCGACGCCATCGGGGCGCACCGGGCGCGTGCCGATGTGGCGGAAGGCGGCCTTGTCGTGCGGGGCGTTCATGCCGGGGTCCTTTCCTGGCGCAGTTCGGCGGCGGCATCGATCACCGCGCGCACGATCTTGTCATAGCCGGTGCAGCGGCACAGGTTGCCGGCCAGCCAGTAGCGCACTTCGCTTTCGCTGGGGTCGGGGTTGCGATCGAGCAGCGCCTTGGCCGCCACGATGAAGCCCGGGGTGCAGAAGCCGCATTGCAGCGCCGCGTGTTCCAGGAAATGGCGCTGCACCGGGTGAAGCGCGCCGCCTTCGGCCACGCCCTCGATCGTGGCCACGTGCCGGCCCTCGGCCTCTGCGGCAAGCACCAGGCACGAACAGACCATCGCGCCGTCCAGCACCACCGTGCAGGCGCCGCAATCGCCCGATCCACAGCCTTCCTTGCTGCCCGTCAGCCGCAAGCCGTCGCGCAGCACGTCGAGCAGGCTTTCGCCCGGATCGCACAGGAACTGCTGCGCATCGCCATTGATCGTCGTCGAAACCAGCAGCTTGCTCATGCTTTCTCTCCTGCCGGCCCGGCGGCTCTCTGGCGCGCAATGGCGACGGTGCGCCGGACCAGGACACCCGCCATCGCGGTGCGATAGCCGGCGGTGCCGCGCTTGTCGTCGATCGGCCGGCAGGCGGCGCGCACCGCATCGGCCATGGCGGCCAGCGCCGCATCATCCAGCCGCGTGCCGACCAGCGCCGCGCCCGCCGCCTCCACCAGCAGCACCGTCGGCGCCACCGCGCCCAGCGCGATGCGCGCGGCGGTGCAGGTGCCATCTGGGCCAAGCGCCAGCGAAACCCCCGCGCCGACCACGGCAATGTCCATCTCGGTGCGCGGGATCGAGCGGAGATAGGCGTCCGCCTCGCCAGCGGCGCGCGCCGGCAGGCGGATTTCCACCAGGAATTCGCCGGGCTGAAGGCTGGTGCGGCCGGGCGCGAGCGGGATCTGCTCGACCGGCGTCTCGCGCTGACCCTGCGGGCCGGCGATCACCGCGATCGCGCCGGCCGCCACCAGCGCCGGCACGCTGTCCGCCGCCGGAGAGGCGTTGCACAGGTTGCCCGCCACGGTGGCGCGATTGCGCACTTGCACCGAACCGATGAGATTCGCCGCCTCGACCACGCCGGGCCAGGCGGCGGCCAGCGCCGCATCGTCCTTCAGCGCGGTGCAGGGCGTTGCCGCGCCGATGGCAAAGCCGCCGCCGGGCAAGGCGCGCACGCCGCCAAGGCCGGCGATGCGCTTGAGGTCGATCACGGCAGACGGCGCGACCCGGCCCGAACGCATCTGCACGATCAGGTCGGTGCCGCCGGCCAGCACCCGCGCGCCGGGATCGCCCGCCAGCAGCGCCAGCGCCTGGTCGATCGTTTCAGGGGCGTGAAAGGCAAGTTGCGACATCCGGCTGTCCTTCGTTCTTCCCGAATAGGGGAGCATCGTGTTCCCGCCGGATTCGTCAACCGACCGGAGCGGTCGTGCCATGGCGGGGCCACGCGCCCGGCCATGCGGTCATTTGGCGGCGCGAGCTTCCAGCGCGTCGATCCGGGCTTTCAGCGCCTCGTTCTCCTCACGCGCCTTGGCGGCCATGGCCTTCACCGCGTCGAATTCCTCGCGCGTGACGAAATCAAGGCCGCCCAGCGCTTCTTTCACGCGTTCGCGCGCGCTTTCGCGGGCTTCGCGCGTCACGCCGGCAAACGTGCCGGCGGCGCTGTTCATGAGCTTGACGAAATCGGCGATCAGGGGGTTTTCGCTTTGCATCACGGTTAAATGGCCCGCGCGTGCCCGGCGCGCAAGCCCTGCCGAAAGCGTCGGTTGAACCGCTGGCTCAGAATTCCACGCGCGAAACCGCCCCCGACGCCGGCCGCTCATCGGCCTGCGGATGGGCGGCGCGAAATTCCCAGTTCAGCACCGTGGCGAACAGGATCCACGCCAGATAGGGCACCAGCAGCAGCGCCGCCACCGGGCGCACGCGCCAGAACAGCACGAGCGTGACGATCACCGCCAGATCGAGCACCACCAGCAGCGCCAGCGCCCCGGTCAACTGATGCGCGGCGAAGAACAGCGGCGACCAGGCCAGGTTGAGCACGAACTGGAACAGGAACGCCACAATCGCCGCGGTGCGCAGCCGCGCGCCGCGCGCCGAGGCGACGATCGCCAACGCCAGCCCGATCAGCACGTACAGCACCGTCCAGACGATCCCGAACGCGGCGGGCGGCGGGTAGATCGCGGGCTTGGTCAGCGCCGCGAACCACGCATTGTCCGGCCCGCTGCCCGCAACCGCACCCGACAGGATGCCCAGCAGCAGAACCCCCGGCACGGTCACAAGCACCCATCGCAGCAGGCTCCAGCGCAACTGGCTGTTGTCGGCAAGCTCGGTCATTTCCGTGGAAGACCCCCGAATCGGTGCGAATACGCGATTTTTGGCGAGCCGGCCGGGCAGTGGCAATGGCGAGCAGCAAGCACGGCCCAGATTGGCACGCGCCAACCCCGCCGAAGCGGCGAAATGCACCACAGCCGCGCCCAACCGAAGCGAAGCTAGCCGCGCCGCGCCGCGATCAGGAATTCGACATTGCCTTCCGGGCCCTTGATCGGGCTTTCGACCACGCCCTGCACGGTCCAGCCCGCGCCTTCCAGCCAGCCGCGCACTTCGTCGCAGACGCGCGCATGCAGCGCGGGATCGCGCACCACCCCGCCCTTGCCCACTTCGCCCCGGCCCACTTCGAACTGCGGCTTGATCAGCGCGACAAGCTGGCATCGCGGCGCGGCGAGGCGAAGCGGCACGTCGAGCACTTTGGCCAGCGAGATGAAGCTGGCGTCGCACACCACCCAGCCGCAGGGCGCATCGATCTGCTGCGCGGTCAGCACGCGGGCGCTGGTCTGTTCCAGCACCGTGACGCGGCTGTCCTGCCGCAGCTTCCAGGCAAGCTGGTTGGTGCCCGAATCGACCGCGAAAACGCGCGCCGCGCCATGCGTCAGCAACACGTCGGTAAAGCCGCCGGTGGAACTGCCGATGTCCATCGCGGTCGCGCCCTGGGGATCGAGCGCGAAGTGCTGCAGCGCATGGGCCAGCTTGATCCCGCCGCGCGAAACCCACGGATGATCGCGCCCCCGCACGTCCACCGGCGCGTCCGCCGGCAGCGTCTGGCCCGACTTGGCGATCTTCGTCTCGCCCGAAAAGACCAGCCCCGCAAGCACCAGTGCCTGCGCCCGCGCCCGGCTTTCGGCATGGCCGCGCTCGACCAGCAACTGGTCGATGCGCACTTTCGCCGGCTTGCCGCCCGACGCACGCGGCTTTGCGGCGCCGGACGCCGGGGCATCCGATCCGGGTGGGGATGGCGAACTGGGTTTGGATGGATCGGTCACGGCGCGGGTGGGGCTGTTCCTGGAGGGGTTGTTATGGCCACCGTCTGATTCCATACGGCGGGGATGAAGGCAAATCACGGCGTTCGCTTCTCCTGGCTTCTGGCCGCCACCCTGCTGCCGCTGCTGGCGACCGCCTGCTCCGACCGGCGGGTGATTCCCGCGCCCACGCCAACCCCCACGCTGCGCCCCGCGCCCACCACGCAGCCGCCACCGCCCGCGCCGCGTCCGGCGGCCGACTGGCGCGACGCGCCGATCACGCCGGGCGACTGGCGCTGGAGCATCGAAGGTGGCCAGTCGGTCGCCCGCTTTGCCGGCGGCGCGCTGGTCCTGCGGTGCAGCCAGGGCAAGATCGCGATCGAACGCGCCGGCGGCAGCGGCAATGGCGCCGACGTGCCGATGACGATCACCACCACGTCCACCGGGCGACCGGTCATGGCCAGGGCGCAAAGCACCCCCGCCGTGATCGCGGTGCTGGACGCGCGCGACCCGCTGCTTGATGCCATGGCCTTCAGCCGGGGGCGCTTTGCCGTGGATGTTGCGGGCCTTGCCCCGCTTTATGTGCCGAGCTGGCCCGAAGTGAGCCGCGTGATCCAGGATTGCCGCTGAGCGATTCCGGTTCAAACGAACCGCGGGATTCGGGCGGTTCGCGATGCGGCCCCTGCTCGGCCCAAACCTCGATAATGACGCCAAAATATTTGAATGCAAGTCTTGTTGTGCGCTGCGGAATCAACCAAGTATTGTGCAAGGCCGGAGCGCCGAAGTGCTCCGCCCCAGCCGCGAAAGCGGTGCTTTGGCTCAACAGCGCGAAAGGAGGTGATCCGATGTCTCATGGTCCAGCAGAGAGGTCGGCAATTTCCGTCACGAGGCATTATCGCTGAATTCGAATTACGCGATAAAGGCTTCGTAGGCGGCACTTCCGGCCGCTGACCATGCGAAGGGCCGTACCGGGGACCCGGTGCGGCCCTTCTCATATCCGCGCCGCACGCGCGTCCCCCCAATTTCACGCAAGTCCCACCGCTTCACGCAAGTTCGTTATGCGGAACTCGGTTCGGCCCCCATCGCGCCGGCGTGTGCCCGGCATTGGCGGCCTGAATGCCGATTCCGCCCAACATCGCCCTTTCGCGCCGGAACCAGGCGACCGGCGCGAACAGCAAGCCTCTTCCCTCCCGGCGCGATTCCCCTTATCCCGGTGTTCAGCGACACACTATTCGTTTATTTCTCCGCGCTTGCCAATCGCGTAACTTTCGTTCAAGGGCGGCGCAGCAGCAACTTTAGGGAATCCCGTCCATGGCAACGCTTGCCGACCCGGAACACCAGTTCAGCCTTCTGCCCCACCCCGCGCCGACCGCCGATGCCGTGCGCGAAGGCGTATTGGCGAATCCCGGCTTCGGCACGCATTTCACCGATCACATGATCTCGATCGATTGGTCCGATGGGCTTGGCTGGCATGATGCCACGATCGGCCCGCGCCAGCCGATCCCGATGGATCCGGCCTGCGCCGTGCTGCACTATGCGCAGGAAATCTTCGAAGGGCTGAAGGCCTACAAGCAAGCCGATGGCGGCATCGCGCTGTTCCGGCCGGAAGCCAACGCGCGCCGCTTCAATGCCTCGGCCCGACGCCTGGCCATGCCCGAACTGCCCGAGGCGATGTTCATCGATTCGGTGCGCCGCCTGGTCGAAATCGACAAGGCGTGGATTCCGGCGGCCGAAGGCAGTTCGCTGTACCTGCGGCCCTTCATGTTCGCTTCGGAAGCGTTCCTGGGCGTGCGCCCGGCGCGCCAGTACAAGTATCTGGTGATCGCCAGCCCGGCGGGCAACTATTTCAAATCCGGCGCGCCGGCGGTGTCGATCTGGGTCAGCCAGTACACCCGCGCCGCGCCCGGCGGCACCGGCGCGGCCAAGTGCGGCGGCAACTATGCCGCCAGCCTTGTGCCCCAGGCCGAAGCGATCGAACGCGGGCACGATCAGGTCGTCTTCCTCGATGCCGCCGAGCACAAGTGGATCGAGGAACTGGGCGGCATGAACCTTTATTTCGTGTTCGCCGATGGCTCGCTCGTCACCCCGCCGCTGACCGGCACGATCCTGCCCGGCATCACGCGCGACAGCGTGCTGGCGCTGGCCCGCGACGAAGGCCTTACCGTACGCGAGGAACGCTACAGCCTGGACCAGTGGCGCGAAGACGCCGCGTCGGGCCGCCTGGTCGAAACCTTCGCCTGCGGCACGGCGGCGGTCGTCACCCCGGTGGGCAAGGTTGCCGGCCATGACGGCGAATTCGTCATCGGCAGCGGCGGGCCGGGCCAGTTGACCCAGAAGCTGAAAAGCCGCCTGGTCGCCATCCAGCGCGGCGAAGCGCCCGATCCGCATGGCTGGGTGATGAAGCTCTGACATCAAGGGGGCGGCCGGCAATATTCCTTGCGGCCGCTATCAGTTCTCCTTGCTTGATCGCGCGGGCATTTGCCGGGATCGTACCGGCATTGCCCCCGCGCACCCAAGGAGACCCCCATGAGCGAACCCTACACCCCGCCCGAAGTCTGGACCTGGGACGCGGCGAACGGCGGCCCGTTCGCCAGTGTGAACCGGCCGATCGCCGGCGCCACGCGCGAAACCGTGCTGCCGCGCGGCCAGCATCCGTTCCAGCTTTATTCGATGGGCACGCCCAACGGCCAGAAAGTGACGATCCTGTTCGAGGAACTGCTCGCCGCCGGGATTGCCGGGGCCGAGTATGACGCCTGGCTGATCCGCATCATGGACGGCGATCAGTTCGGCAGCGGCTTTGTTTCGATCAATCCCAATTCCAAGATTCCCGCGCTGCTCGACCTTTCGGGGCCGGAGCCGGTGCGCGTGTTCGAATCGGGCGCGATCCTGCTGCATCTGGCGGAAAAGTTCGGCGTCTTCCTGCCGCAGGATGCGCAAGGCCGGGCCAAGGCGCTGTCATGGCTGTTCTGGCAGATGGGCAGCGCGCCGATGCTGGGCGGCGGCTTCGGCCACTTCTATGCCTATGCGCCCGAAAAGTCCGAATACGCGATCAATCGCTTTGCGATGGAAGCCAAGCGCATCTTCGACGTGGCCGACCGGCGCCTGGGCGAAAGCCGCTATCTGGCGGGCGATGCCTATTCCATCGCCGACATCGCCGTCTATGGCTGGTTCGGCATGTTCCATCGCGGCGAGGCTTACAATGGCGGCGCGCGGTTCCTCGATTTTCCCAGCTACCGCAACATTGCCCGCTGGGCCGATGAAGTGGGCGCGCGGCCCGCGGTGCAGCGCGGCATCCTCGTCAACCGCGAAGGCGAAGGCAAAGTGCCCGAGCGGCACAGCGCCGCCGACATCGACACGGTCCTGGCCGCCAGCCCTACCCCCGCGACCTGAACGGCGCGGGGGTAGGCGCCGCCCGAACCACAATCCACGACATGAACGCAATGCGGGGGTTCACAACCCCGCAAACTGCGTCTAATCGCGCGGCTCTGCTGGGGCGTCGCCAAGTGGTAAGGCACCGGTTTTTGGTACCGGCATTCGCAGGTTCGAATCCTGCCGCCCCAGCCAGCAGTTGCCACCACTCCCCATACAGTGCGATAGGGATAGCGATTGCCGTCGAAACGAGTGGGGCGAACGGTCTTGCGGAATGCGCGCCTTCTTGCGCTGCCATTGCTGATTGCCCTTGCGCCGCTGATCTCCGGCCAGGCGGCGGTTCCGGCCGGCCTGCCGCTCGATAGCGGCCCAGCCGGCCGTGCGGACGCAACCGCGCATATCGTCGCCTCCATCCTCGCCTACAGCCGCTGGCCCTCGCCACCGGCCCCGGTGCGGCTCTGCGTGATCGGCCCGGCCGACCATGCGGACAACTTCGCCAGGCTGGCGCTGCCGCAAGCCGGCGCGCAGCGCGGGCTGCGCATCCAACGGCGCGACATCGGCCCGACCGCGCCGGCCATCGCCGGCGCCTGCGACGCGGTCTACATCGGCAAGCTGCCGCTGCCGGCGATGCGACTGGTCACTGCCGCCGCGCGCGGGCAAGCCATCGTGACGATCGCCGAAAACGATCCCGAGTGCCGCAGCGAGGCGATGTTCTGCCTGATCCATGCGCCCACGGCGCTGTCGTTCCGAATCAACCTCGATGCGGTATCGCGATCGACGGTGCGCATCGATCCGCGCGTGCTGCGCATTTCTCGGGGGTACTGACGATGCCCGCCCGCGAAACCACGCCCATGCCGCTGCCGGTAGCGCCGCACACGAACCCGGCCGCTCCCCTGCCGACCATCCGGCAGACACTGGCCCGCGTCCATCGCCGCCTGGTGCTGCTGGCCGTGCTGCTGTCGGGCGCGCTGCTGATGGCCAGCGGATTCTTCATCATCCGCGAATACTTCGAACGCAACCTGACCCTCGTCGCCCGCACCATCGGCTATACGGTGGAGCCGGCGATCGTGTTCGGCGATCCCGAGGCGATCCGCGAAAGCATGGGATCGGTGGCGGGGATGCACGATGTCCGCCAGGTCGAACTGCGCGATGCCGCCGGCCGCCTGCTGGCGCGCTGGGCGCCGCCGGGGAAATCCGAAAGCGGCACGCCCACCCTGGCCGACCGCCTGCTGGAAATTGCGCCGGGGCGCGAAACGATCCGCCACGGCAGCGAACGCATCGGCGAAGTGCGCGTGATCGGCGATACGCGCCTCATGGCCAACTACCTGCTGACCGGCGCGCTGATCTCGCTCAGTTGCCTGGGCATCACGGTGATCGCCAGCCGCTTGCTGATGCGGCGGATGGAGGAAGACGTCGTCCGCCCCCTCGCCCGGATCGCCAGCGTTGCCCACACGGTGCGCCGCCATCGCGCCTTCGGGCTGCGCGTGCCCCATTCGGCGATCGCTGAAATCGATACCTTCAGCACCGATTTCAATGCGTTGCTGGCCGAACTTCAGGGCTGGCATACTTCGCTGACGCGGGAAAAGGACCAGCTTGCGCATCAGGCCACGCACGATTCGCTGACCGCGCTGGGCAATCGCGCGCTGTTCGAGCATCGGCTGGGCGAGAGGGTCGACGAAACCGTGCGCAGCGGGGCGCCGTTCGGGCTGCTTTATCTCGACGCCGATTTTTTCAAGCAGGTCAACGATACACACGGCCATCTTGCCGGCGATGCGCTGCTGGTGGGGATCGCCGCACGGATTCGCGCCTGCATCCGCCAGCACGACCAGGCGTTCCGGCTGGGCGGCGACGAATTCGCCGTCATACTCACCCCCGCGCTCGACCGGGCCCGGCTCGACGCGGTGATCCGCCGCATCGAACTGGCCATGGACGAGCCGGTCGAACTCGCCTCGGGCGAGGTCATCCGCCCCTCGCTCAGCATCGGCGCGGCGATCTATCCCGATGACGGAATCTCGCCGCAGGATCTGCTGCGCCGCGCCGACGAGGCCATGTATCAGCACAAGCTCCGCAAGCGGGGCGATTTTTCCAACCCGGATATTCATGCGTAAGATCGTTACCACTCTCATCCTCTGCCTGCTTGCCGCCTGCCAGACGGTGCCGGCGCCCAGGCATGGCTTCACGCCGCAACAGATCGCGGTGCTTCAGGCGAACGGCTTCGTGCAGAACGGCGATGCCTGGGAACTGGGCATGCCCGATCGGCTGCTGTTCGAAAGCGACGCCAGCAACCTCGCCGCGGCGCAGACCGCGCGTCTCGGCGAGCTTTCCGCCGCGCTGTCCGGCGTGGGCATCCATGGCGCGACGGTGAAAGGCCACACCGATTCCACCGGCGTCGCGGCCTATAACCGCACGCTGTCGCAGCGCCGCTCCGAAGCGGTCAAGCAGGCGCTTACCCATGGCGGCATGAAGGGCGAAGCGATCACCGCGCGCGGCATGGGCGAAAGCGATCCGATCGAAAGCAACGCCACGCCCGAGGGCCGCGCCGAGAACCGCCGCGTCGTGATCATCATCACCGCCGAGGACGCGGACTGACTGACTTACTAGCTGCCTGACTTACTGGCGGATACGGGAAACCCCTGCCTGCCATTGCCGTGCGAAACGGCTATAGGCAGGGGATGGCGCGCCACCCCCACCTTGATAATCCCGATCCGACCCCGGCCGAAGTCCACGCCCACGCCGCTGCGGCACGGGCGCGCAAGCAGGCCGAAGCCGCCGCGATCGGCATCGATCAGGCCTTCGTCGCGCGGCTAGTGGACAGCTTCTACGCGCGCATCCGCGACGACGCGCTGCTCGGCCCGATCTTCGCAGGCCGGATCACGGACTGGCCCTGGCATCTCGATCGGATGAAGCGCTTCTGGCGCTCGATCCTGATGAACACCGGGGAATTTTCGGGAAATCCGATGGCCAAGCACCTGGCCATGCCGGGGCTGGACGAAGCCCACTTCGCACGCTGGCTGGAACTGTTCTACGCCACCTTGCGCGACCTGGAGAGCGATCCGGCGGCCACCCGCCTTGTCGGCACGCGCGCGCGCATGATCGCCGACAGCCTTCTGACCGGCATCACCATGCGCGAGCACGGCCTTGCCGGCGGGCGCGCCGGCGCGGCGCTACCCCACGTTTGAAGCGTCAGCCCCGGCATCCCGCGCCATGCGGGACTGCCGGGGCGATACCGGATCAGGCCGCCTGGCGCGTGCGGTCGGTCGCTTCCAGGTTGAGCATGTCGGCCAGAAGGAAGGCCAGTTCGATCGATTGCGCCGCATTGAGGCGCGGATCGCAGTGCGTGTGATAGCGATCGGCCAGCGCTTCGTCGGTGATGGCCACCGCGCCGCCCGTGCACTCTGTCACGTCCTGCCCGGTCATCTCGATATGGATGCCGCCGGCATGCGTGCCCTCGGCCCGGTGGACGGCGAAGAAGCCGCGCACTTCGCCCAGGATGCGATCGAACGGGCGCGTCTTGTAGCCGCTGTCCGACTTGATGACGTTGCCGTGCATCGGATCGCAAGACCAGACCACCGGATGGCCTTCGCGCTTCACCGCGCGCACCAGCTTGGGCAGGCCATCCTCGACCTTGTCGTGGCCGAAGCGGCTGATCAGCGTTATGCGGCCGGCCTCGCGGCCAGGGTTCAGCGTATCCAGCATGCGCAGCAGGCCATCGGGTTCAAGGCTGGGTCCGCACTTCATGCCGATGGGATTGCCCACGCCGCGCAGGAATTCGACATGCGCCGATCCTTCGAAGCGCGTGCGATCGCCGATCCACAGCATGTGGGCCGAACAGTCATACCAGTCACCCGTCAGCGAATCGCGGCGGGTCAGCGCTTCCTCGTACTGGAGAAGCAGCGCTTCGTGGCTGGTGTAGAAGCTGGTGCCCTGAAGCTGCGGCACGGTGGCCGGATCGATGCCGCAGGCCTGCATAAAGTCCAGCGCCTCGCTGATGCGATCGGCGGTATCGCTGAACTTCTTCGCCCAGGGGCTGCGGCCGATATGGTCCAGCGTCCACTGGTGCACCTGGCGCAGATTGGCATAGCCGCCATTGGCGAAGGCGCGCAGCAGGTTCAGCGTCGCCGCCGACTGGCTGTAGGCGCGGATCATGCGTTCGGGATCGTTGACGCGCGCCGCGTCATCGAATTCGATGCCGTTGACGATATCGCCCAGATAGCTGGGCAGTTCGCGGTCGCCCAGCTTTTCCACCGGCGACGAACGCGGCTTGGCGAACTGGCCGGCCATGCGGCCGACCTTCACCACCGGCTGCTTGCTGGCGAAGGTCATCACCACCGCCATCTGCAACAGCACGCGGAACGTATCGCGGATATTGTCGGGATGGAATTCGGCGAAGCTTTCCGCACAGTCTCCGCCCTGGAGCAGGAAACCGCGCCCGGCCGCGACTTCGGCCAGATCGTGCTTCAACGCGCGCGCTTCGCCCGCAAAGACCAGCGGCGGAAACCTGGTCAGCGTCGCCTCGACTTCGCCAAGCTTGTCGGCATCGCCATAGGTCGGCAGATGCCGCGCTTCGCGCGACTTCCAGCCATCGGGTGTCCAGTTACTCGCCACTGTACGTGCTCCTTTTCAGGGGCGCCACATAGCGACGGTGGGCGGCAAATGCAAAACCTGCATTCCGCGTTACTGTAATCGGACGCGGTGGACGCGGCGGCGGTCGAATGCTGCCCCGCCCCAACCCGCAAGGCCTGCCCCCTACCGGGAGGCCGCCCCTACCGGGAGGCCTGGCCCGCTTCGGCCGATCCCGCCGGCTTCGCCGCCGCATGCGTCTCCGCTTCGGGCAGCACGGCCAGGCGCCAGCTCTTGTCCGCCACCAGATAGCGCTTGGCCAGCGCCTGCATCTGCGCGGGCGTGGTGGTGGTATAGTCGGTCAGCAGCGAACGGACCGAGGCGATGCGCGCGGGATCGCTGGTGCCGCCCTCGATCTGGTACATGAAAAAGGCGGAACTCGTCGCCGCGCGAGTCACCCGCTGGCGCAGCGGTTCGATCACGCGCGCCAGCTCATCGGCCGTGGGCGGATTGGCGACAAGATCGGCGGCGATTTCCTGCGCGGTGGCGAAGAACGCCGGCACGGCGGACGGCTGAAGCTGCGCCAGCGCGGTGATAGAACCACCGCTGTCGAGATCGAGCGGCCAGGTCGAATAGACCTGCGGCGCATAGCTTGCCCCCAGCTTTTCGCGCATCGCGTCCATCAGGCGGTTGGTGAACAACTGGGTGAGGATTTCGATCTGGCGGGATTCGCTGATCGCCACCGTGCCGCCGCCCGTCGGCCACGAGATGACCGCCGCCGCCTGGTTGGCATCGCCGCGATGGGTCAGCACCACGGGCCGCGCGTTGCCGGCGGGGAAATGCCCGATCGCCGGCGCGACATCGGCGGGCAGCGGCTTGCGCGCCGCCAGCGCGCCGAAGCTGCGCTGCAAGGCGGTGATCGCCGCGTTGCGATCAAAATCGCCGTAAAGCTGCACTTCGATCGGCCCGGTAGCCAGCGCGCGTTCCCACACCTTGCGGAAACCTTCGGGCGTGGCCTTGTCGATCGCGGCGGGCGTGGGCGTGGCGAAGCGCGGATCGCGATCCCGCTGGAGATATTCCAGATCACGCTCCAGCACGCCCTGCGGCGACGTGGCATAGGCTTCGTATTGCAGCCGCGCCGCCGCCTTGGCGCGGATCAGCGGCTGCACATCCCAGCGCGGCATCGCGAACTTGGCGGCAAGGAGATAGAGCTGGTCCGCCAGGTCGGCCCCGCGCGTATCGGCGGAAAACTGGAACGAGGCATCGTCGATCGCGAAATCGAAGCCCATCTTGCGGCCGGTGGAAATGCGGTCCAGCTCCTCCTGCCCCAGGGTGCCGACGCCCGAGCCGACCAGCGCCATCTCGCCCAGCGCGATATAGGGCGCGTCCCCCGATGCGAACGAGCGATAGCCGCCGCCGAAGCGCACTTTCACCGCGACGCGGCCCGGTTCGTCCTGCGTCGGCCAGATCAGCACTTTCACGCCATTGGCGAATTCCAGTTGCTCGATGCCAAGCAGGCCGGTGGGCGCAAGGCCCACGATCTGACCGGGCTCGCCGATGGCGGGCATGTCGTCGAAACGGATCGGCTTCGATGCCAGCCGCACGCTGGCGTCTCCCGCCACCGGGGCCAGCAGCGCCTGGCGCAGCGCCGCGCCATCCGCCTCGCCCGCCTGGGGCGTGACAAGCATGGCGCGCGTGACCGTGCCGGTGAACAGCTTGCGCGTGTGTTCCAGCACCGCCTGCGGCGTGAACAACGGGATCGACGAGCGGAAAATCGCCAGCACGTCCTCGGGCGCGGCCACCGTTTCGCGAATGTCGAGCGCGGTGACGAGATCGTCGGCCAGCTTCGATCCGGGCAGCAGGCGGCGCTGCTCTACCGGCACCTGGAAGGCCACTTCGATCTCCGCCGTTTCGCGGGCGATTTCTTCGGGCGTCGGCGGGGTGGCGAGCGCATCGGCGATCACCGCGCGCACGTCCTTCACCGCGCCGCGCCAGTTGCCATCGAGCGGCGTGACCGAAACGAACGTGCCATCGACCGAGCGGCTGACATCGTCCTGGCTGACTTGCGCGACCAGGAAGCTGCCGCCGGCGCGCGCCTTGGTTTCCAGCCGCCGGTTGATCAGCGCCTGCGCCAGCGCATCGATCATCAGCCCCTGGTTGTAGGCGATGGTATCGTCCACCGGCCGCCAGGGCCGCAGGATGCCATAGCTGATCGTGCGCGGCAGATCGGGTTCGACCAGAACCTGCGTTTCGCCCACCGGGTTGGCCGGATCGCTGCCGGCCGGTGCGGCAGGATCGCCGAAGCTGGGCGCCGGGATCGGCTTGCCGGGCACCTTCCAGCCGGAAAACCACTTGTGGATCAGCGCGGAAAGCTGCGCCGGATCGGCATCGCCGGCAACCACGATGGTCACGTTCTGGGGCCTATACCAGCGCGCGTGGAACGCGCGCACGGCCGCTTCATGCGCGCCTTGCAGGGTTTCCGGCGTGCCGATCGGCGTGCGGTCGGCCAGCGGCTGGCCAGCGTAGAACACGCGCCGCGTCGCTTCCTGCACGCGCTGCGCGGCGCCGCCACGCTCGCGCATTTCGGCCAGCACGATTGGCACTTCGGTGCGGATGTTGCTTTCGCTCAGCGTGGGGGCGGTGACCATGCCCGACAGCAGCTTGAAACTTTCATCAAGCGACGCGGCCGAGGCATTGGGCAGGTCGAGCTTGTAGACGGTCTGCGTCGGCGTGGTTTCGGCGTTGGTATCGTTGCCGAAACTGGCTCCCAGCCGCTGCCAGGTGGGAATCGCCTGCGCTTCGCCCAGATACTTCGACTGGCGGAACAGCAAGTGTTCCAGCAAGTGCGCGTAACCGTGCTCGCTGTCCTGCTCGTTCAGCGATCCGGCATCGACGCGGATTCGGATCGAGACCTGCCCCGGTGGCACGCCGTTCCGGCGCACCGCATAGCGCAGCCCGTTGGGCAGTTCGCCGAACACCCACTCCTTGTCCTGCGGCACATCGCTGCCGCGATAGAGCCAGGGGACGGCAGCCTTCGCGGAAGAGTCCTTCGTCGGGGCCTTGGCGGGCGCCGCCGGCGGGGCCGCCAGCACGACAAGGGGAAGCAGGCAGGCGAGCGAGAGGCGAAAACGCGTGTACGGGGTCATGCGCCGTTCATAGGGCGGGCGTGGATTAAGGGCCAGTGAATAGGTGGCCATCCGGGGCATCGCGCCAGCCGCCGGAGCGATGATCGCACCACCCGCCCCTTGACCCGCCGCCACCTTGGCCTACATCGCAAGGCATCATGTTCATTGAAACCGAAACCACGCCCAATCCCGCAACGCTCAAGTTCCTGCCCGGCGAGCAGGTCATGGCGGTCGGCACGCGCGAATTCACGTCCGACGAAGATGCCACCGCATCGCCGCTGGCCGATGCGCTGTTCAGCCTGGGCGACGTGACCGGCGTGTTCTTCGGGCGGGAATTCGTATCCGTCACCGCCGGGCCGGGGTCCGACTGGAGCGCGCTCAAACCGCAGGTGGTTTCGGTGCTGCTCGACCATTTCGTATCGGGCGCGCCGCTGTTTGCCGGCGGCGATGCTTCGGGCATCGCGGTGGGCGGCGGCGACGAGGCGGAAACCGACGACGATCCGGCCGATGCCGAAATCGTCGCGCAGATCCGCGAACTGATCGAAACGCGCGTGCGCCCGGCCGTCGCCAACGACGGCGGCGACATCATCTATCGCGGCTTCCGCGAAGGCGTGGTCTACCTGACCATGCAGGGCGCCTGCTCGGGCTGTCCGTCTTCGTCCGCCACGCTGAAGCAGGGCATCGAAGGCCTGCTCAAGCATTACGTTCCCGAAGTCACGGAAGTGCGCGCCGCCTGAGGCGCGTTTGCCGGCCGGAACCGCCCCATGCCGACGCTGGTGATCGATAGCGCGACCGAGGCCTGCTCGGTCGCCTTGCTGGACGGCGCCGATCTGGTCGCCGGGGACTGGCGCATGCTCGGGCGCGGCCACGCCGAACAGCTCGTGCCGATGATCGCCGCGCTGCCCGGACAGGGCCGGGCGGATCGCATTGCCGTGGCGATCGGCCCCGGCAGCTTCACCGGCGTGCGCGTCGGGCGGGCCGCCGCGCGCGCGCTGGCCGTTGCCTGGGGCGCGGACCTGGTCGGCTATCCCACGCTCGCGCTCGTCGCCGCGATGGCGCGCGCCGAACGCGGCGCCCTGCCCGTCGCCGTCGCGATGACCGGCGGGCACGGGGAATGGTTCACGCAAGGCTTCGCCGCCGATGGCTCGCCTTCGCGCGCCCTTGCATCGCTGGCCCCGGCCGATGCCGCCGCCGCCACGCAAGAAGCGCTGGTCGCCGGCAGCCAGGCCGAAGCGCTGGTCGCCGCGCGCGGCGATGGAGCGGCGCTGGCGCTGTGGCCCGATGCGCGCGCCTTCGCGGTGCTGCCGCCCGCCGCGCTGACCGCCACGGTCGATCCGCTGTATGGCCGCGCGCCCGATGCGAAACTTCCCGTCTCCTCCGTCGCATTGGCCCGATGACCCCGCCGCTTGACGACATCGACCGGCTGATGGCGGTGATGGCCGCCGCGTTCGACCCCGCCTATGGCGAAGCGTGGACGCGCCGGCAGGTGGAAGACGCGCTGGTGATCGGCAATTGCCACTATATCCTGGTCGACGCCACCGGCGCGGCGCCCGCGCCCGATACACCGGCCGCTGGGTTCTCTCTGTCGCGCACCGGGTTCGAGGAAGAAGAACTGCTGCTGTTCGCAGTCGCCCCCCAGTATCGCGGCCGTGGCCTCGGCAAAACCATGCTGGCCATGCTGGCCGCCGATGCACGCGGGCGCGGCGCGCGGCGCCTGCTGCTGGAAATGCGGCGCGGCAACGGCGCCGAAGCGCTCTATCGCCAGTTCGGGTTTACGCCGATCGGGCTTCGTCCCAACTATTACCGCATGCACGATGGCAGCCGCGTCGACGCGATCACGTTCGCCGCGACGATCGACCCCGCAAACGACTGAGCGGACAAAATCGCGGGCGCGTTTCGCGCACCGGAAAGTTGCGCATGGCAATTGCGCGATGAAATAGTCCGGTCATTTATATGAAATCATGGCAATCCAGGCCTCTTCTTGCGCGTTTAGTCTTGTAATCGCCATCGGACGGGTTCAAGGGCTGCGCCATCGAGCGGACATCGAACTTATCAAGAAGACATTCCGCCGATTGCAAATTCGAGGTCGAAAAATGGACAATCCTGAAACCGAAATGAACGAAACGCTCATCACGCTTACTTCCGACATTGTTGCCGCGCATGTCAGCAACAACAGTGTTACGGTTGACGATCTGCCTTCGCTGATCACCAACGTGTACGGCGCGCTTTCCGGCCTTGGCCAGGTTGTGCCGGTGGTGGAAAAGCTGCCCGAACCGGCAGTTTCCATTCGCTCCTCGGTCAAGCCCGATTTCATCATCTGCCTGGAAGACGGCAAGAAGCTGAAAATGCTCAAGCGCCACCTGATGACGCACTACAATCTCACCCCCGATCAGTATCGCCAGCGCTGGAGCCTGCCGGCCGACTATCCGATGGTCGCGCCCAGCTATGCCGAAAAGCGCCGCGAACTGGCCAAGAAGATCGGCCTTGGCCGCAAGCCCGGCGCCCGCCGCGGCCGCAAGCCCAAGGCCGCGGCCTGAGCGATCCGGCAGCGGACGCCGCAACGCGCGCGTCCGCGCCACGCCGCCGGCATCTTGGCCCCACGCGCGAACTGCGCCGGGAACAAGTCTTGCCGTGCGGTTGAAGAAACAGCCGTGTCAGCCTACTATGGGTGACGCGGCTTTTTCTTTCCTTCATCAAACCGGCGGAGTTTCTGTGCACCAGCCCATCGACATCGAAGCGCTGTGCGCACAACGTGGCCTGCGCATCACCGAACAGCGGCGGGTCATCGCGAAAGTGCTGTCCGAAAGCACCGACCATCCCGACGTGGAAAAACTGCACGAACGCGCCGCCAGGATCGATCCGGGCATTTCGATCGCCACGGTCTACCGCACGGTGCGCCTGTTCGAGGAAGCGGGCATTCTCGATCGCCACGATTTCGGCGATGGCCGCGCGCGCTATGAAGCCGCGCCTGAAGCGCACCACGATCACATGATCGACGTGGAATCGGGCAAGGTCATCGAATTCGTCGATCCCGAACTCGAAGCGCTGCAGCGCCAGATCGCCGAGAAACTGGGCTTCCGGCTGGTCGATCACCGCATGGAGCTGTTCGGCGTCAAACTTGATCGTGAAGGCGGCGACCGCACCGACTGATGCCCGCCGCCGCGCCGCCAGACGGACAGCCCGGCACGCGCCTGCCCCCTACCCCGCCCCGAGTCCCGCTTTTCGGACGGTTGCGCATCGCGGTTCGCATCGCGGGCATGGTCTTGCTGCTGCTGGCCTGCGTGCCGTTGCGCTATGCCTGGATGCTGGCCGGCGCGCGCCACAACCCCTGGCCGCGCCGCTTCCTGGGGGGAATCGCGCGCATCGCCGGTGTCCGCATCGTGGTGTCGGGCGAGCCGGCACGACCGGGCGCGATCCTCATCGCCAATCATGTAAGCTGGATCGATATCGCCGCGCTGGCCGGTGCCAGCGGCACCGCCTTCGTCGCGCATGACGGGCTGGCCGCCGTACCGCTGCTGCGCTGGCTGTGCGCGATGAACGATACGGTGTTCATCGCCCGCCACGATCGCGCGGGAGTCGCCCGCCAGGTGGCGCAAGTGCGCGAGGCGATCCGCGATACCGGCGCGCTGGCGATCTTTCCCGAAGGCACGACGAGCGATGGCACCGCCGTGCTGCCGTTCAAGTCCTCGCTGCTTTCGGCGATAGAGCCTGTGCCGCCCGGCATCGCGGTGCAACCGGTGCTGCTGGATTACGGGCGCGAAGCCGCGCAGATCGCCTGGGTCGGCGAGGAATCGGGCGTCGCCAATTTCCGCCGCATCCTGGCGCGGCGGCGCCCGCTTGTGCTGACCATCCGCTTCCTGCCGCCGCTGGCGGGCGGCGACCTTGCCGGGCGCAAGGCCGTGGCTGCCGCGGCCCGCGCGGCGATCCTGGCGGCGCTGGCCGGCGATCAGCGCGTGGCGTTGTAGGCGATCTGCCCCTGGTCGAGCTGGAAGCCGACCAGCACTTCGAACGAAGCGCGCGCCACGGCGGCCTTCACATCGGGTTCGGACAGCGGATCGACCGCGGCATCGGCATCGCCGGCCTTGCGGCGCTTGGTGATCCGGCCGCGCACATCGGCGGGCAGCGTCGCTTCGGCGCGATCGATATAGGCCCCGCCCTGGCCACGCACTTGCGCGCGTTCCTGGCCATCGGCGAAATCGACGGTCACGGTGCCGACGCGCTTGGAAATGACGGCGGTGCCGCCGCGCAGCACGGTGACGAAATAGGGCAGGCTGACCTGACGCGCGCCGCGCGTGTCGGTGCGGCGGGCCAATACGTCGAACGTGGTCTGGGCATAGACCTTGTCGCCCGTGTCGTTGCAGGTGGTGCGCAGGCCGGTCAGCGCGGCGACGACATCGATATTGTCGGCCGTCTGCACGCCGGGGGTGCGGAACAGCGTGATATCCCCGGTATAGTCGGGAACGCCCACTGCGGGGCACGCGCCGCGCACGGCGGTGACGCCCACGCCTTCGTCCACCACCAGCTCTCCCTTCGAGCGGCAGCCGGCCAAAGCGGCGGTAATCGCGATAGCGGCGATCAGGTTGCGACGAAGGGTCATCTGGGCATCCTTGGCTTGGCGTTCCACTTGCCCTGGCCGGGAGGGCGGCACATGCCCTAGCGGTGCGAGCGTCAAAGCGCTAGAGGCCCAAGGATGAATGCACCCTTTCAAAGCGAGTTACCGCCGCTTCGCGTGCTGATCGCCGCCCCGCGCGGCTTTTGCGCGGGCGTCGACCGGGCCATCGAAATCGTCGAGCGCGCGATCGACCGCTATGGCGCGCCGGTCTATGTCCGCCACGAAATCGTCCACAACCGCTTCGTGGTGGACAGCCTGCGGGCCAAAGGCGCGATCTTCGTGGAAGAACTGGACCAGGTGCCCGATGGCGTGCCGGTGATCTTCAGCGCCCACGGCGTGCCCAAGGCCATCCCGGCCGCCGCCACCGCGCGCGGGCTGGAATGGCTCGATGCCACCTGTCCGCTGGTCAGCAAGGTTCACCGCCAGGCCGAACGCAAGATCGAGGCGGGACGCCATGTGCTGTTCATCGGCCACAAGGGCCATCCCGAAGTGATCGGCACCTTCGGGCAAGTGCCCGAAGGATCGATGACCCTGGTCGAGACGGTGGAAGATGTCGCCACGCTCGATTTCCCGGCCGACGCGCCGCTGGCCTATCTTACGCAGACGACGCTTTCGGTGGACGATACCGCCGCGATCATCGCCGCGCTGTCCGCGCGCTTTCCCGATATCGCCGCGCCGCGCGGCGAGGACATCTGCTATGCCACGTCGAACCGACAGGCGGCGGTCAAGGCCATCGCGCCCGCCTGCCAACTGGTGCTGGTGATCGGCGCGCCGAATAGTTCGAACTCGCTGCGGCTGGCGGAAGTGGCGGAACGCTGCGGCACGCCATCGCAACTGATCCAGCGCGCCACCGACATCGATCCCGCCTGGCTTTCCGGGGTGGACACGCTGGGGCTGAGCGCCGGTGCTTCCGCACCCGAGGCGCTGGTGCGCGAAGTGGTGGACTGGCTGGCCGCGCGACGCAGCGTGACCGAGGAACAGATCGTCTCGGCCGAGGAACACATCACATTCAAGCTGCCACGCCAGTTGGCCTGACGGAGGAATCGCGTGGCGGTCTATACCCAACTCGGCGCTGAAGAGATGTCCGGCATCATCGCTGCGTTCGATGTCGGCCCGCTGGTTTCGGCCAAGGGCATCGCGGAAGGCGTGTCGAACAGCAACTGGCTGGTGGAAACCGGCGGTCCCGATGGCGGGCGCTTTATCCTGACCATTTACGAAAAGCGGCTTGAGGTCGAAGACCTGCCATTCTTCCTGGGCCTGCTCGATCATCTGGCGGCGCATGGCTGCCCGGTGCCGCGCACCATCCACGATACACAAGGCCGCGCGTTCCGCTTTCACCAGGGCAAGGCGCTGGCGCTGATCGAATTCCTGCCCGGCGTTTCGCTGAGCGACCCCACTCCGGCGCAGGCGCGCGCGGTGGGCGCGGCGCTGGCGCAGATCCACCTCGCCGCCGCCGGCTTTTCCGGCACGCGCGCCAATGGCCTGGGCCTGGCCGGCTGGCAGGAACTGGCGCAATCGTGCGGCACGCACGGCCTCGCCTCGATCGATCCCGCGCTTGCCCCGCTGGTCGAACGCGAACTGGCGCTGCTGGCGCGCGACTGGCCCATCGGCCTGCCCCGCTCGGTCATCCACGCCGACCTCTTTCCCGACAACGTGCTGATGCTGGGCAACGAAGTCAGCGGGTTGATCGACTTCTATTTCGCCTGCATCGACATCACCGCCTATGACGTTGCCGTCACCCACGCCGCCTGGTGCTTTGCCAGCGACGGGCGCGGGTTCGATGCCGCGCTTTCGGCAGCGCTGCTCGCAGGCTACGAAAGCGTGCGGCCGCTTTCCACGGACGAGCGTGCCGCGCTGCCGCTGCTGGCGCGCGGCGCGGCGATGCGGTTCCTGCTGACCCGCGCCTATGACTGGATGCACACCCCCGCCGAAGCCATGGTGACGCGCAAGGACCCGATGGCCTTCGCCCGGCGGCTGGAATTCTACGCCGATCCGGCCAACGCCGCCGTGTTCAACCGCTGATGAGCCAGGAATCCATCTTGAATCCAGAAACCACCTTGAAAACGGTCGAGATTTTCACCGATGGCGCCTGCAAGGGCAACCCCGGCCCCGGCGGCTGGGGCGCGATCCTGCGCATGGGGCCGCACGAAAAGGAAATGTCCGGCTCCGACCCGCAGACCACCAACAACCGCATGGAAATGACCGCCGTGATCCGCGGCCTCAACGCCCTGATCGAGCCGTGCGAAGTGACCGTCTATACCGACAGCCGCTATGTGATCGACGGGATCACCAAATGGGTCGCCGGGTGGAAGCGCAACGGCTGGGTCAACGCCAGCAAGCAGCCCGTGCGCAACGCCGATCTGTGGCACGACCTGATCGAGGCCGCCCAGCGCCACAAGATCGCCTGGCAATGGGTGCGCGGCCACAACGGCCACGTCGAGAACGAACGCGTCGACAAACTGGCCAGCAACGCCGCGCTCAACGCGCGCAAATAGCCAGCGCGCGGCAGCGCCCGCGTCAGTCGGCGGTCTTGTCCACCACTTCGGCGTCGGAACCGTTCTTTCGGATCGAATCGATGGCGTTCTGCGCGCTCGACTTGCTCTTGTAGCTTTCGGTCCAGAAGATCGTTTCGGCGTTGTGCAGGAAATAGGCCACGAATTCGCCAGCCTTGTTCTTCCGAATTTCGAAACGATGAGCCATGTCCGGGTCCCTCCTGTGGGCAGGCGTGCCGAAGCCGGAATGCCCGCCGCCTGCTGAACGCGAGATTAGCGCATCGGCCCGGATTCGCTAGCGCAAGCGGGCGGGCGAATAGGGCGCGGGATCGACCGCGCCGGCAGCCTGCCCGGTCAACAGCCGCGCGCCAAGGTCGGCGGCGGCCGGCGCGGTCTGGATGCCGAAGCCGCCTTGCCCGGCGAACCAGAAAAAGCCGGACGATGCCGGATCGAAGCCATAGACCGGCAGCCGATCGGGCGCGAAGCTGCGCAGGCCCGCCCAGCGATGCTCGACGCGCTCGACCTGCCAGTCGACCACCTCTTCCAGCCGGGCAATGGCGGTGGCGACGTCGAGTTCATCGGGCGCGGCATCGCAAGGCGGGCTGGGCGTCTCGTCGTGCGGGCTGAGCCACAGCCGCCCGCCTTCGGGCTTGAAATAGAATCTCTCCGCCACGTCGAGCACCAGCGGCAGCGCGGCGCTGGGCGATGGCGCGACGCGCAACTGGGCAACCGTGCGACGAAACGGCGCGATCAGCAGCGGCGCCACGCCCGCCGCCTCGGCCACGCCATCGGCCCAGGCCCCCGCCGCGTTGACCAGCACACCGCCCAGCACCTCGCGCCCATCGGCCAGCGTGATCCGCCAGCCGCCCGGTTCCTCCACCGCCGCCACAAGCCGCGCGCCGCACCACAGCCGCGCCCCGGCATGGCGGGCGGCGGCCAGGCAATGCTGGTGCAGCGCGGCGACATCGATGTCGCAGCAATCGGGTTCGAATGCGCCCATCGTCCAGCCGGCGCGCAAGCCCGGCACACGCGCCGCGATCGCATCGCGGCCCAGCAGGTCCATACGCACGCCCAGCGCGGCGAAGCGCGCCGCAAAGGCCTCGATCTCGGCCTCCTGCCCGGCGCGCGCCAGCGTCAGCGCGCCGCGCGGCACCAGGAAGCCCATGTCCCGCAGAACCGGACCGGACGCGGTGGTCAGCGGCTGGACGCCCGGCCCGCCATAGCTTTCGGTCCAGAACGCGGCGGAGCGGCCGGTGGCATGGTAGCCGGGGCGGTCTTCCGCTTCCAGCAGCAGCACGCGGCGACCGGCGTGGCCCGGCATCTGCCCCAGCGCGGCGGCCAGCGAGGCGCCGGCCATCCCCGCGCCGACGATCACGATATCGAAACGCTCAATCACCGCGGGCCGCTCTCCATCGCTTCGGGCGCCACCCGATCGAGGAATTCGTCAATCGCCGCAATCACTTTGTCGCGCACGCCATCCGCCTCGCGCAGCACTTCGTGGCGCGCTTCCCGCCCGAAGCGCAGCAGCTCGCCCTGCGGCAGGCGGCGCGCGGCGCGCTCTATGGCCGGATAGGCCACCAGCCGGTCCTGCGTGGTCGCCAGCATCAGCACCGGCTGCGCCACGCCTTCGAGCACGCCGGGACGGCTCAGCGCCCGGATCGAGGCCAGCGCGGCGGCAACCCAGCCCCAGCTTCCCGGCCCCATGACCAGTTCAGGCCGCGCCGCGCGCCACCACGCTTCGTCGGCATAGCGCGCCGCATCGTGCGTGAGCAGGTTGGAGCGGTCCGCCGGCAGTTCGCCGGGCTTTTCGCTCCACGTCCAGGCAGGGCGGCGCGGATCGCCCAGGCGGAGCATCGCCCACGCCGCCGCCCGCAGCAGCGCCAGTGGCACGAAGGTGGGATGAAGCCCCAGCATCGGCGCGGAAAGCACCAAAGCGGCAGGATCGATGCGCTGTTCCGCCGCCGCGCGCAGCACAAGATGCCCGCCCATCGAATGCCCGACCACGACATGCGGCCCCGGCGTCTCGGCGCGCCATTCGTCCCACAGCGCCGCGAGATCATCCACCCAGATCGCGAAATCATCGATATGGCCGGTGACGCGATCAAGCCCCAGCCGGCCCGATCCCGCCTGCCCGCGCCAGTCCACCGCCGTCACCCGCCAGCCGCGCGCGTGCCAGTGGTGCAGCGTTTCGAGATACTTTTCATAGCAATCGCCCCGACCGGCCAGGAACAGCAGCGCGCCGCGCCGCCCACCCAGCGCGTCGGCGCTTTCGCCCGGCAAATCGATGCGGCGCAGGGCCACGCCATCGGGTGCGATCCAGCGGCTTTCGATCGCGGCATAAGGGATCGCCCGGCGATCGAACCGCGCTGCGCCGTCCTGTTCTGTCGCGCTCACGTGGCTAATCCGCGCCTCAGGCAGTTGGTTACTATTTGGTAAGTGATGCCGGCTAGAACGGCCCCGATTGCATGGGGGCATTCGATGCAGGTTGGGTATTTGTCTTACGGACTGCTGGCGGCATTGGCAATCGCGCTGCTGATCGCGGCCTTCACCGACTTGCGCCGCCGCCGGATCGACAACTGGCTGACCGCCGCGATCGCGCTGGGCGCGCCCTTGTTCTGGTTCGCCATGGGGCTGACCCTTCCCGAAATCGGCTGGCAGATCGGTATCGCCATCGCATCCTTCGCGGTGCTGGCCGGCCTGTTCGCGATCGGCGCGATGGGCGACGGCGACGTGAAACTGCTGACCGCGCTGGCGCTGTGGATCCGGCCCGACTGGTTCCTCCAGCTCATCGTCATCATGGCGCTGATCGGCGGACTGCTGACCATCGTGTTCGGCGCCTGGCACATCGCCCGCCGCCGCCGCGACCGGATCGCCATTCCCTATGGCATCGCCATTTCCGCCGCCGGCCTGTGGGTTCTGGCCAGCCAGTACCTGCCGGCGATGCAGGCCCAGATTCCGGCCTGACGGATGCCATCCCGCCGCGGCCGGATCGCAGTGAACCCGATTTTAACCATTACCCCCCAAGTTAGGCCTGAACCTGGGGATTTTTCGAGGGGGCTTGCATAGCCATGGACAAGAAGAAGCTGCTGCTGCTGCTGGGCGCGCTGGTCATTGCGGTCGGCACGGCGCTCGCCGCGCGCAGCCTGTTCGCGGGTGCCGCCGCGCCAAGGGCCGAAGCCGTGGCGCCGGCGCCGAAAGGGCCGAAAGTCCTTGTCGCGCAGCGTGCGCTGCCGGTGGGCACGATCATCACCGCCGATGCGATCTCGTTCCAGGCATGGCCCAAGGAAATGATCCAGGACGCCTACTTCATCGATGGCGAGGCCGATACCGCCAAGCTCGTCGGCACCGTGGTGCGCTTTCCGATCACCGCCGGCCAGCCCGTCACACAAGGCGCGCTCGTCGCACCGGGCGATCGTGGCTTCCTTGCCGCCGCGCTTGGCCCCGGCATGCGCGCCGTCACCATTCCCGTATCCGCCAAGACAGGCGTTGCCGGCTTCGTCTTCCCCGGCGACCACGTTGACCTGGTGCTGACCCAGACGGTCGGCGGCGGCGAAGGTTCGCCGCTGAACGCCTCGGAAACGATCCTGCGCAACTTGCGCGTCCTGGCCACCGACCAGTCGACCGAAACCGAAACCGCCGATGGCAAGACCGTGGTCCGCGCCTTCCGCACCGTCACGCTGGAAGTGACCCCGCGCATCGCCGAAAAGGTTTCCGTTGCACAGACCATCGGCACGCTCAGCCTGTCGCTGCGCTCGATCGCCGACAACCAGGCCGAGCTTGACCGCGCCGTCGCCAGCGGGGCGCTGAAAGTTCCCGCCGGCGCCAGCAAGGAAGAAGAGGAAAAGTTCCTCAAGCAGGCGATGAACCGCCCGCTCGATGGTGCCTCCAGCTTTGTCACGGGGGGCGACGTGTCACGCTTCCAGCGCCGCACGGTGCCGGTCTCGCGTGAGGCCGCCGCCGCGGCGCGCGCCGCCGCCTATGCCCCGCGCATGTCGGGCCAGCCGGCTTCGGCAATCGCGGTCCCGACCGGCCCGATGGTGCGGGTGACGCGCGGCAAGGAACCTGTCGCCGTTCCGGTGGGGAGGAACTGACATGGCCGCAACCGCCACGCACTGTCCCAAGCCACGCGCCAATTCAAAGGGCACGAGCATGAAACGCCGCCTGATCCACTCCCTGATGACCGCGGCCTGCGCCGTCGCCCCGCTGGCCCTGGTGCCCGCCGGCGCCGCGCAAGCCCAGTCGGTCCAGCGCCCCGCCAACGATCTCGTCCTCTCGATCGGGCGCGGCCAACTGGTGACGACGGCCGGCACGATGGCCGATGTCTTCGTCGCCAACGAGGAAATCGCCGACGTCCAGGTGAAGTCCGGACGCCAGCTCTATGTCTTCGGCAAGTCGGGCGGCGAAACCACGGTCTATGCCAGCAACGCCGCCGGCGACATCGTCTGGTCGGCCAACGTCCGCGTCGGCTCGAACCTCGACAGCGTGGACCAGATGCTCCACCTGGCCATGCCCGATGCCCGGATCGGCGTATCGACAATGGGCAACAACACGTTCCTACTGACCGGCACCGTTTCCGCGCCCGAGGACGCGGCCGAAGCGGAGCGGCTGGTCAAAGCCTTCGTCAGCAAGACCGAGGGCGACACCAACGTCATCAGCCGCCTGAAGATGGCGACGCCGCTGCAGGTCAACCTGCAAGTTCGCATCGCCGAAGTCAGCCGTTCGCTGGTCAAGTCGTTCGGCGTCAACCTGACCACGATCGACGGCAGCAGCGGCTTCCAGTTCGGCATCGGCCAGGGCCGCACGGGCTTCGCGCCGACCTTCGTGCCGCGCACGGCGACCGGGCTTGGCAACTCGGTCAAAGTGGTCGTCCCCGACCTCAACGACCCGACGAAGCTGCGCGAAATCGCCGGCACGTCGGTCGTGCCGACCGAAGTGGGATCGACGATCGCCGGCGCGGGCCGCCTGCTCGGGCTGGACCTGCTGGGCGCGCTCGACGCGGGCGAGAACATCGGCCTCGTCTCCACCCTTGCCCAGCCGAACCTGACCGCGCTTTCCGGCGAAACCGCCGAATTCCTGGCGGGCGGCGAATTCCCGATCCCGCTCAGCCAGGGGCTTGGCGCGACATCGATCGAATACAAGAAATACGGTGTCAGCCTGTCCTACACCCCCACGGTGCTGGGCAACGGCCGCATTTCGCTGCGCGTCCGGCCGGAAGTGTCGGAACTGTCGAGCGAAGGCGCGATCACGCTGAGCACGTTCACCATCCCTGCGCTGACCGTGCGCCGCACCGAGACCACCGTGGAACTCGGCTCGGGCCAGAGCTTCATGATCGCCGGGCTGATGAAGAACTATTCGCAGAACGCCATCAAGAAGATGCCCGGCGCGGGCGACCTGCCGATCCTCGGCTCGCTGTTCCGCTCGACCAATTTCCAGAAGGGCGAATCCGAACTGGTGATCGTGGTCACGCCCTATCTGGTCACGCCGGTCAATCCTTCGGACATCAAGCTGCCGACCGATGGCTTCAGCGCGCCGAACGACCTTCAGCGCATCCTGGGCGGCATGGAGACAGACGGCCGCGTCGGCGCCAAGCGCCCCGGCCCCAGCGCCGCGCCGGAAGTGCGCACGACGCCCAGCGTGGGCGCCGCCGATGGCGGTTCCGTTCCGGGTGAAGGCAAGGCGCGCGGCAAGCGCCGCGCCGCTGCCGACCTTCCCGCGCCGGGCTTCAATCTCAAGTGAGAGGTGATGTGATGACCAAGACTGGGTTCCGATCCGCGACGAAGATCGCCGGCGCCGCGATCAGCCTCTCGCTGGGCCTTGCGCTGGCCGGTTGCGGTGGCATTTCCACCAACAAGTCGCTCGACAGCATCCACCAGCCGGTGGTGGAACGCACCAACTTCACGCTCGACGTTACGACCGGCCCCGGCGGCCTGCCCTATCCCGAGCAGCGCCGCCTGACGGGCTGGTTCGACACGTTGTCGCTGCGCTACGGTGATCGCATCGCCATCGACGATCCGCTGCAAAGCGAAGCGACCCGTTCGGCCGTTGCCGCGCTGGCCGGCCGCTATGGCCTGCTGCTGTCGGACGATGCCCCCGTCACGCCCGGCCAGGTCGAGGCCGGAACCGCGCGCATCGTGCTGACGCGCTCGAAAGCGCGCGTGCCGGGCTGCCCCGACTGGAGCAGCAATTCGGACAACAACTTCAACAACGCCACCAGCACCAATTTCGGCTGCGCGGTGAACACCAATCTTGCCGCGATGGTCGCCGACCCCGAACACCTGCTGAAGGGCGCCGAAGGCGATGGCGAAACCGTGGTGATGAGCTCCAACAAGGCCATCGACTCCTATCGCACGCGCAAGCCGACCGGCGCCGAGGATCTGAAGACCCTCTCCACGCAGAAGGGCAACTAAGCCATGAATGCTCCCTGGAAAGCCGGCACGACGGGAACCCGCGATCCGTTCAACGCCTTCATCTGCGACGAAGCCTCGCTCGACGTGCTGCGCCCGGTCGTCGTCGAGATGGGCTGGCAGACGGAAAAGTGCAACAAGGGCGGGTTGCGCAACGCGGTGCAATCGCTTTCGATCACCGCCAGCCCCAACATCCTCATGGTCGACCTGTCGGAAAGCGGCGATCCGCTGAACGATATCAACGCGCTGGCCGAAGTCTGCGAACCGGGGACGGTGGTGATCGCCATCGGCCAGGTCAACGACGTGCGGCTCTATCGCGATCTCGTCGCTAGCGGCATCCACGATTACCTGCTCAAGCCGCTCTCGCCCGGCCAGGTGCGCGATGCGCTGGTGCAGGCGCAGGCGGTGTTCTCCGCGCCCAAGCATCTCGATCCGTCGCAGGCCAAGGCGCATGTCACCACCGCGGTGATCGGCACGCGTGGCGGCGTTGGCGCATCGACGATCGCCACCTCGCTGGCCTGGCTGTTCAGCACCGAGAACAAGGTGCCGACGGCGCTGCTCGATCTGGACATCCATTTCGGCACGGGCGCGCTTTCGCTTGATCTGGAACCCGGACGCGGCCTGACCGACGCCATCGAGAACCCGAGCCGCATCGACGGCCTGTTCATCGAACGCGCGATGATCCGCGCCAACGACAACCTCGCGATCCTTTCGGCCGAAGCGCCGATCAATTCGCCGCTGATGACCGATGGCACCGCCTTCATGCAACTGGAGGAGGAATTCCGTCAGGCCTTCGAGATGACGGTGATCGATCTGCCGCGCAACATGCTGATTAATTTCCCGCAACTGCTGAGCGACGTGAACCTGATCGTACTGGTGACGGAAATGACGCTGGCCGCCGCGCGCGACACGATCCGCCTGCTGGCCTGGCTCAAGACCAACGCCCCGCACGCGCAGGTCATGGTCATCGCCAACAAGGTCCAGCCCGGCCTGGCCGAGATTTCCAAGG
This sequence comes from Novosphingobium sp., assembly GCA_020848655.1. Classification (GTDB taxonomy): domain Bacteria; phylum Pseudomonadota; class Alphaproteobacteria; order Sphingomonadales; family Sphingomonadaceae; genus Novosphingobium. The sequence goes on along the minus strand of JADLHU010000028.1, from coordinate 5,875 downwards.
CCGATTTCGAGGCTTCGATCGAACGCAAGATCGGCTTCTCGATCCCCTATGACATCAAGGCCGCGGCCAACGCCGCCAAGCTGGGCCAGACGTTCGCCGAGGGCAACCGCGCCACCAAGGCGGCGGCGATCCTGCGCGACGTGGCCCGGGCGGTGTTCGGTTCGGGCGATGCCCTGGCCGCCGACGACCGGGTAAGCGCGAAGAAGTCGCTGCTGGGCAAGATCGATCTCAAGTCGATGCTGTCCAAGAAGGGCAAGGCGCCGGCGACAGCGGGCGCGAAGTGATTGCGCTGCCGGGCGTTCCGGCGGCGTCCCGCCGGGCACCATGCCCGCGCGGGGCTTGAAGAGAAAGGCGCGGCACGCCGATGAACATGATTCAGATCATCGTCCTGGCATTCGGCCTCGTGGCCGCCGGGGGCCTTGTCGTGCTCGCGCTGGCCGGGCCTTCCCCGGCCAAGGAAAGCGCGCGCCGGCTGCAATCGGTGCGCTTTCGCCATTCCGAGAATACGCTCGACAAGGTCGAGGCGCAGTTGCGCAAGGCCGTGGCGGCGCGCAAGCCCACCGTCCACAAGGTCGCCGGATCGGCATCGCGCACCGAAGCGCTGATCCTGCGTCTGCACCGCACCGGCAAGGGGTGGACGCTCAGCCAGTATCTTTACACCACGCTGGGCCTGGGGCTGGGCATCAGCGCGCTGGTGTTTCTCAAATCGGGCGCGCCCATGCTGGCGCTGGGCATCGGCCTTCTAGTCGGTGCCGGCCTGCCGCACCTCGTCGTCAACTATTTCATCGGCAAGCGCGCCACCAGGTTCACCACCAAGTTTCCCGACGCCATCGAACTGCTGGTTCGCGGGTTACGCTCTGGCCTGCCCGTCACCGAGACGCTGGGCATCGTCGCGTCCGAAGTGCCCGGCCCGGTGGGCGAGGAATTCAAGCTCATCACCGAACGCATCAAGATCGGCCGGACCATGGAGGACGCGCTCCAGGAAACGGCAGACCGGCTTAACATGCCCGAATTCAGCTTCTTCTGCATCACGCTGGCGATCCAGCGCGAGACCGGCGGCAACCTGGCCGAAACGCTGTCCAACCTGGCCGACGTGCTGCGCAAGCGCGCCCAGATGAAGCTGAAGATCCGGGCGATGAGTTCGGAATCCAAAGCCTCGGCCTATATCGTCGGCGCGCTGCCGTTCATCGTGTTCACGATGATCTGGTGGATCAGCCCCGCCTATATCGGCCAGTTCTTCATCGAGGAGCGCCTGATCATAGTCGGCCTGGGCGGGCTGAGGTGGATGGGCGTCGGCGCCTTCATCATGGCCAAGATGGTCAGTTTCGAGATCTGAGCGGGAGTCCACGGCAGCCATGATGAACACCCCGTCCGGCCCGATGCTTCTCGGCTTCGACGTTATCTGGATCGGCACGATCCTGGTCGGCGTCGCCGCGGCCGCCGTGCTGCTGGCGATCTACGCCGCGGTCACCGTGCGCGATCCCATGGCCAAGCGGGTGAAATCGCTGAACGACCGGCGCGAGCAACTCAAGGCCGGCATCACCACCACCGCGCGCAAGCGCACCAGCATCGTCCACCGCAATGAAACCGCCGACAAGATGCGTTCGGCGCTGTCCAGCTTCAAGATGCTGCAGGAAAGCCAGTTGGCCGATATCCGCCAGAAACTGGCGCAGGCCGGCGTGCGCAAGAAGGAACTGGCCGTTGCCGTGGTCTTCGCTAGGCTGGTCATGCCAATAGTGCTGGGCGGCTTTGTGGCGCTGATGGTCTATGGGGTGAACTACTTCCCGGAATGGGGCAGCTTCAAGCGCTTCTCAGCCTTCGCTGTCGCCGTCGGGCTGGGATACAAGGGGCCGGACCTCTATATCCAGAATATGATCACCAAGCGTACCCACGCGATCCGCAAGGGCCTGCCTGATGCGCTGGACCTGCTGGTGATCTGCGCGGAAGCCGGGCTTACCGTCGATGCGGCGTTCAACCGCGTCGCCAAGGAACTGGGCCGCGCCTTTCCCGAGCTGGGCGATGAATTCGCGCTGACCTCGATCGAACTGTCGTTCCTCAGCCAGCGCCGGCAGGCGTTCGAAAACTTCGCCTATCGCGTCAATCTCGATTCGGTGCGCGGCGTGGTGACGACGATGATCCAGACCGAACGCTACGGCACGCCGCTGGCATCCGCATTGCGCGTGCTGTCGGCCGAATTCCGCAACGATCGCATGATGCGCGCCGAGGAAAAGGCCGCGCGCCTGCCCGCGATCATGACCGTACCGCTGATCCTGTTCATCCTGCCGGTGCTGTTCATCGTGATCCTTGGTCCGGCCGCCTGTTCGATCTCCGATGCCTTTGCCGCCAAGCCGGGGCAATAGGCGAACAGCCCAGTCCGCCCCGCGCCGCAGGAACCCTTAAAGCACGCGTCCGGCCACCGCATCGAGCATGGCCACCAGCCGCGCATCGCGCTGTGCCGGCGCGGTGATCAGCGCATGGTCCAGCGTGCGGTCGATCGGGCTTGCCGGCCGCCGGGCCGGCAGCAGCAGCGCCAGCGCGCGCACCGCATCGCGGGCCAGCGCGGCATTGGCACGCATCACGTCCAGGACCTGCGAAACCTCGACCCCGGCCTCTTCCTCGCGCCAGGCGTCCCAGTCGGTCACCATGCCGAGCAGCGCGTAGGGCAGTTCGGCTTCTCGCGCGAGTCGGGCCTCGGGCATGGCGGTCATGCCGATCACGTCCGCGTCCCATTGGCGGTAGAGCCGGCTTTCGGCGCGGGTCGAGAACTGCGGCCCTTCCATGGCCAGGTAAGTGCCGCCTTCGTGCACGCTTGCCCCGGCCGCGCGCGCCGCCGCCACCGCTGCGGCCGACAGGCGCGGACAGACCGGATCGGCCAGGCCGACATGCGCCACCAGCCCCGCCCCGAAAAAGCTCTGCGGCCGCCCGGCGGTGCGATCGATGAACTGGTCCACCGCCACGAAATGCCCCGGCGCCAGCGTTTCGCGCAGCGAACCGATGGCCGACAGCGCCAGCACGTCGGTGACCCCGCAGCGCTTCAGCACATCGATATTGGCGCGATAGTTGACCGCGCCGGGCGAAAGGCGGTGTCCTTCGCCATGGCGCGCGATAAAGGTGAAGCGCACCGGTCCCTGCCCGCCCGCCAGCGTGCCGGTCGTCACCGGGCCGGACGGTTCGCCGAACGGGCTGGCGACGGCGATCTCCTGCGCCGCATCAAGCGCGATCCCACCCGCGAGGCCCGATCCGCCGATCACGCCGATGTGCCAGCTATCGGGCTTTTCAGTGCGCAAGGATGCCTGCCATGATGATGTCCACCGTGTGTTCGCGATAGCGATCGCGCAGTTCCTCGGTCAGCGTGTCCTGGTCGAAGCAATGCTTCAGCACCAGCCGCGCGGAAAAGAACCGGTCGACCGCGCCGGTGACGGTGAAATAGAACAACTGCGGATCGATGGGGCGGAACACGCCAGCCTTCACGCCTTCATCGATCAGCGCCTCATAGGCGCGGTACATCGGCGAAAGGTAGCAATCGGCGATGCGCCGCGCCTCGGCGTCATCGCTCTCGCGTACCAGCCGCATGGTCAGGCGGTTGAGATAGGGCACCACATAGAACGTATCGACGACCTTGGAGATATGCCGCCGCAGCTTGGCTTCCGGCCCCCAGTCACCCTTGTGGACCAGCGCGTCCACGCTGGTGACGATGGCGTCCCAGTCGCGGTCGAGCAGCGCTTTCAGCAGCCCCGCCTTGTTGCCGAAATAGTATTTTACCAGCGCCGAATTCAGCCCCGAGCGCAGCGACAGTTCGGACAGCGAGATATCGACCACATCGCCTTCGCGCATGATCATGCTGGCGGTTTCCAGCAAATGCTGGCGGGCACCCGACGGTGCGGCAAGATCGGCTTCAGCCATGGTCCATGCGATCCTTAGCGCGGCGGCATCCGTATGGCACCGTCCAGCCGCACGTCCTCGCCGTTGAAATAGGAATTCTCGATCATGAGCAGCGCAAGCTGCGCATATTCCGCCGGCTTGCCCAGCCGCTTGGGGAACGGCACCGCCGCGCCCAGCACCTCGCGTGCCTTTTCGGGCAGCGCGGCAAGCAGCGGCGTATCGAACGTGCCGGGCAGGATGGTGTTGACGCGGATGCCCTCGTTCATCAGGTCGCGCGCGATCGGCAAGGTCATGCCGACGACGCCGCCCTTCGACGCGGCATAGGCGGCCTGCCCCACCTGCCCGTCCTCCGCCGCCACCGAGGCGGTGTTGACGATGGCGCCGCGCTCGCCATCCTCCAGCGGGTCCAGCGTCACCATGCCGGCCGCCGACTTGGCGATGCAGCGGAACGTGCCGATGAGGTTGATCTGGAGGATGAAGTTGAACGCATCGAGCGGAAAATGCCGCACCGCGCCGGTTTCCCTGTCGCGGCTGACCGTCTTGATCGCATTGGCGGTGCCCGCGCAGTTGACGAGGATGCGTTCCTGCCCGTGCGCAGCGCGGGCCTTGGCGAAGGCGGCGTCGATGCTTTCGTCGGACGTAACGTTGGCCTCGCAGTAAATTCCGCCGATCTCGGCGGCAACAGCCAGCCCCTTTTCCGCCTGAAGATCGAAAATGGCGACTTTCACACCCCTGGCGGCCAGCGCGCGCGCAGTCGCCGCGCCAAGGCCGGACGCGCCTCCGGTGACGACGGCGGCAACGGTGTTGTCGAGCTTCATGACGGGTTCCTCTTCGCGGCCATGCCGCATGCGCGAATGGGCTTCGGACGCGGCGATTTAGGCAATCGGCTAACCGCCTGCCGGGTGCAGGTCAATCGACTTGCGCCACCCGGTTACGCCTGCGGGCGCTGTTGCAGCACTGCAACATACTGAAATGAATTGTTACAGTACCGTAATGTTGGAATTGGACCGCCCGAGTTGATGTGTCATTCAACTTGGCAGGGGAATGGGGGGTTTGCCGGTGGGATCATAATGCCACCTGTCCGTGGTCATCACCAGGGACGGGCGGCCTCAGTAAAGAGGAACCTGTCGTGACGTCCAAATTTAAAACAAAACTGCTCTGCAAGAGCGCCTGTATTTCCGCGCTCATGTTCATGGGAGCAGCCAGTGCAAACGCCCAGGAAGCACCGGCAGAGGGCGAAGATGTAAATACCGACATGATTATTGTCACCGGTTCGAGAATCGCCCGCCCGGAACTCGAATCCGCCACGCCGGTCCAGGTTCTGAGCAATACCGATCTTCTCAACCAGGGCACGGTGAACGTCGCCGATACGCTGAACGAACTGCCGGCGCTCGGCACCCCGGGATACAACCGCGCCAACACCAATTTCGCGACGAGCGGAAATGGCGTCTCGACGCTCAACTTGCGCAATCTTGACGACAACCGCACGCTCGTCCTGCTCAACGGTCGCCGCATCGTTGCCGGCATACCGAGCAACTCGGCGGTGGATATCAACGTGATTCCGACCGACCTGCTGAAGAGCACCGAAATCATCACTGGCGGCGCATCGGCCGTCTATGGTTCGGAAGCCATCGCGGGCGTGGTCAACTTCGTGCTGCGCGACGACTTCGAGGGACTGCGCCTGCGCGCCCAGAGCGGCATTACCGACAAGGGCGACAATCAGCGCTCCATGCTGAGCGGCACGTTCGGCGTCAATTTCGCCGAAGACCGCGGCAACTTCGCGATTAGCGGCCAGTATGACAAGGACCAGGGCCTGCGTTCTCGCAATCGTGCGATCTCGGCCGTGGACCGTCCGTTCCGCAGCAGCCCCACATTCTCCAAGTAAGTCGCTGATTTCGCTGTCGTAATCGTGATATTTCGCATATAAATCATGGCGTTGACGGCTGCGAGGGGCGCGTTTCATGGATCACCTGGAGGGTGCGGGCTTGGCGCG
>JADLHU010000027.1 GCA_020848655.1 Novosphingobium sp. | reverse complement strand
CGCTGCGCCTGTTGCAGGGTCTGGCGCTGGGCGGCGAATATGGCGGCGCGGCGACCTATGTGGCCGAGCACGCCCCCAACAACAAGCGCGGCCTCTACACCAGTTGGATCCAGACCACGGCCACCTTCGGCCTGTTCGCGGCGCTGCTGGTGGTGATCGGGCTGCGCACCTGGCTGGGCGAGGATGCGTTCAAGGACTGGGGCTGGCGCCTGCCGTTCCTCGTTTCGATCGTGCTCCTGGGCGTTTCCATGTGGATTCGCCTGCAACTGAGCGAAAGCCCCGTCTTCCAGAAGATGAAGGACGAAGGCACCACGTCGAAGGCGCCGCTGACCGAAGCCTTCGCCAAGTGGGGCAACTTGCGCTGGGTGCTGGTGGCCTTGTTCGGCGCGGTCGCCGGGCAGGCGGTGGTCTGGTACGCCGGCCAGTTCTATGCGCTGTTCTTCCTGGAGAAAGTGCTGAAGGTCGATGGGCTGCACGCCAATGTGCTGATCGCCGCCGCGCTGGCCATCGGCACGCCGTTCTTCGTGGTGTTCGGCTGGCTTTCCGACAAGATCGGCCGCAAGCCCATCGTGCTGACCGGCTGCGCGCTGGCCGCCGTCACATACTTCCCGCTGTTCGGCGCGCTGACCGACGCGGCCAACCCGGCGCTGGCCCATGCCCAGGCCCAGGCCCCCATCGTCGTCACCGCGCACAAGGCCGAATGCTCGTTCCAGTTCGATCCTGTCGGCAAGAACAGCTTCGACACGACGAGCTGCGACATCGCCAAGGCCTATCTCGCCAAGAGCGGCATCACCTATAGCAACCACGATGCCCCCGCCGGCACGATCGCCACGATCGCCATCGGCGGCACCGCGATTGCCGCGCCCGATCCGGCCACCGTCAAGGGCGCGGATCGCAAGCAGGCGATCACCGCGTTCCAGGATGCGGTGAAGGCGGGCCTGGCCGATGCCGGCTATCCGGCCAAGGCCGATCCGGCGCGGATCGACACGGTGAAAGTGATCGCCATCCTCTTCGCGCTCGTCCTCCTGGTGACCATGGTCTACGGCCCGATCGCGGCGATGCTGGTGGAACTGTTCCCCAGCCGCATCCGCTACACCTCGATGTCGCTGCCCTATCACATCGGCAACGGCTGGTTCGGCGGCTTCCTGCCGACCACGGCCTTCGCCATGGTCGCGGCCACGGGGGACATCTACTACGGGCTGTGGTATCCGGTGGTCGTCGCGATCATCACCGTCGTCGTCGGGCTGTTCTTCCTGCCCGAGACGTTCAAGCGGGACATCGACGCATGACCTGACGCCTGCCGCATAAGGATGTCCCACCCCCTTGGGACGCGCCGCGCCTTGGCACAGATCAAGGCGCGGCGCATTTGGTGGTGTTAGGGTCAGAATCTAGGCCCCGCCCATTCCCCAACCGGAGTTCCCCCATGACCCAGACCGCCCAGCTTGCCACTCGTTCCGGCATCGTCCTTGCCATCCGGCCCGTTACCGAAGCCGACGAACCAGCGCTGACCGCGTTCTTCGACAAGGTGAGCGATGAAGACCGCCGGTTCCGCTTTCTGGTGGCGGGAGAGCACGTCAGCCACGAACAGCTCGAACCGCTGATCACGGCCGACCATTTCCGCTCCGAAAGCTTCCTCGCCTATGACCAGGCCACCGGCGAACTGATCGCTTCGGCCCTGCTCGCCTGCGACGGCAAGCTCGACACCGCCGAAGTCGCCGTGTCGATCCGCAACGACTATCGCGGCAAGGGCGTGGGCTGGACGCTGCTCGAATTCCTCTCCGCACAGGCCGAACATCGCGGCGTGCGCCGGGTGATCGCCATCGAAAGCCGCGAAAATCACGCCGCGATCGAACTGGAACGCGAAAAGGGCTTCACCCCCGAACCTTTCGACGGCGACCCCACCATGGTCGTCCTGTCCAAGACCTTTCGATAAGGAAAACCACGATGAGCGATGCCTATCGGCAAGCCTGGCAAGACAGCACGCAAGACCCCGATGCCTTCTGGCTGAAGGCCGCCGCGGCGCTGGACTGGACCACGCCGCCGGACAGGGGCTGGGACGCGGCGCAAGGGTGGTTCGCGGATGGCGCGCTCAACACCTGCCACAACTGCATCGATCGCCACGTCGCGGCCGGGCGCGGCGATGCCACGGCGCTGATCTATGACAGCCCGGTCACCGGCACGGTGCGGCGCTACAGCTATGCCGAACTGCTCGACGAAGTCGGCCGGGTCGCGGCGATGCTGGTGCGCCTGGGCGTGGGCAAGGGCGATCGCGTGGTGCTCTACATGCCGATGGTACCCGAAACCGCGTTCGCCATGCTTGCCTGCGCGCGGCTGGGCGCGGTGCATTCGGTGGTGTTCGGCGGCTTCGCCCCGCTCGAACTCGCCAAGCGCATCGACGACGCCACGCCGCGCCTGCTGCTGACCGCGTCGTGCGGCATCGAAGGGGCGCGCACCATCGCCTACAAGCCGATGGTCGATGAAGCGCTGGCGCTGGCCAGCCACCGGATCGAACATGTCGTCGTGCTCCAGCGCGATCGGCTGGCAGCAGACCTGGCGCCGTCGCGCGATATAGACTGGGCCGCGCTGCGCGCCGAAGCGGCGGGCGATCCCCTGCCCGCGCCGGTGCCGGTGGCGGCGGGCGATCCGCTCTATATCCTCTACACCTCGGGCACCACCGGCACTCCCAAGGGCGTGGTGCGCGACAACGGCGGCCACGCGGTGGCGCTGGCCTGGTCGATGGCCAACATCTACGGCATCGGCGCGGGCGACGTGTTCTGGGCGGCATCGGACGTGGGCTGGGTCGTCGGCCATTCCTATATCGTCTATGCGCCGCTGCTGGTGGGCGCGACGACGGTGCTGTTCGAAGGCAAGCCGGTGGGCACGCCCGATCCCGGCACCTTCTGGCGCACGATCACGCGCCACGGCGTGAAAGTGTTCTTCACCGCGCCCACCGCGATCCGCGCGGTGCGCAAGGAAGACCCGGACGCGCGCTTCCTGGCCGAGATCGGCACCGGCCCGCTCACCGCCGTGTTCCTGGCGGGCGAACGCGCCGATCCCGATACGATCGGCTGGCTGGAAGCGAAGTCGGGCCTGCCGGTGATCGATCACTGGTGGCAGACCGAACTGGGCTGGCCGGCCATCGCCAGTTGCGTGGCGCTGGGCGACTTGCGCCGCAAGCGCGGCAGCGCCGGGTTCCCGGTGCCGGGCTATGCCTTCGCCATCCTGGGTGATGATGGCGCGCCCGTGCCCGATGGGCAAAGCGGCTCGGTCACCATCCGCGAACCGCTGCCGCCGGGCGCCTTTCGCACGCTGTGGAACAACGCGGAAGGCTATGACCGGAACTTCGCCGCCTATCCCGGCTATTACGAGACGGGCGACGCCGGCCATTTCGACGCCGAGGGCTTCCTGCACATCATGGGGCGCACCGACGATATCATCAACGTCGCCGGGCATCGCCTGTCGACCGGGCAGATGGAACAGATCGTCGCGCAGCAGGACGGCGTGGCCGAATGCGCGGTGATCGGCGCGGAAGACGCGATCAAGGGGATGATCCCGATCGCCTATGTCGTCGCCCGCGCCGGTTTCGAGGCCGACGCCACGCTGCCCGCCCGGGTGATCGCCGCCGTGCGCCAGGAACTGGGCGCGGTGGCCGCGCTCAAGACGGCGTATCTCGTGCCGCAACTGCCCAAGACGCGCTCGGGCAAGATCCTGCGCAACCTGCTGCGCAAGCTGGCCAACGGCGAACCTTTCGCCACGCCGCCGACGATCGACGACGCCACCGTGCCCACCGCGATCCGCGCGGCGATGCTGGCGGCGGAAGGCGCGACAAGCTCGTGACCACGCGGGTGGGTGGAAGGCCGCTTCCGCCCGCCCCCGGCTTCGGCGGCAACGCGCGCCTCGGCCGCGCGCTCGGCAAAATCGATGATTGCATGGCGCGCACCCTGCTGCGCCGCAGCAACGGTGATGGCTCGGCCCCGCCCCGTCGAGGCCCCGTCACCGGAACCACCGCGCCTTCATAAACCATTGCCATACAGACATCTTTTCCAACCGCACCGCACGATCCGCAGCCCCGCGCCGCGCTTCTCGGGTCAGGCTGGCATGGGAGTCGGCACCCCACAGTTGCATAAAACGCAATCAATCGTTAACTTTTCGCACTTGCGAAGCCCGGCTCGAAAATCCAAAGCCGGCTTGCCTATATCAGGCATCCTCTCCCAAGACTTATACGGGCTGGTCCTTTCGGGCCGGCCTTTTTTTTGAACTTTGCCCCTGCGAACGCGGATGCGGGCGATGCTCTCGAACCCCGCCAGCGCGAACGAACCCCGCCCAGCCCAAATCTCTGGAAAAAAGCCGCTGCGGCCTTGCCGCGCCGCCGCCAGTCTCTATGGCTCGCGAGCGTGAGCGCCGTCGTCGACATTGGAACCGATTCCGCCAGATCACCGATCCGCATCGACATCGAGGAACTGCTGGCCACGCGCCTGCTGGTGCAGGGCAACAGCGGCTCGGGCAAATCGCACCTGCTGCGCCGCCTGCTCGAAGAAAGCGCCCCCATCGTCCAGCAGGTCGTGATCGATCCCGAAGGCGATTTCGTGACGCTGGCCGAACCTTATGGCCACGTGGTGATCGATGGCGCGGCCTATTCGGGCGGCGAGATAACCCGCCTGGCCGCGCGCATCCGAGAACATCGCGCTTCGGTGGTGCTCGCGCTCGATGGGCTGGAGATCGAGGCGCAGATGCGCTGCGCGGCGCTGTTCCTCAACGCGCTGTTCGATGCCCCGCGCGAACAGTGGTTCCCGGCGCTGGTCATCGTCGATGAAGCGCAGATGTTCGCCCCCGCCGCCGCCGGCGACGTGACCGACGAAGTCCGCCGGCTCAGCCTGGCGGCGATGACCAACCTGATGTGCCGGGGCCGCAAGCGCGGGCTGGCCGGCATCGTTGCCACGCAGCGGCTGGCCAAGCTGGCCAAGAACGTCGCCGCCGAAGCTTCGAACTTCCTGATGGGGCGTACTTTCCTCGATATCGACATGGCGCGTGCCGCCGACCTGCTGGGCATGGAGCGCCGCCAGGCCGAGCAGATCCGCGATCTCCAGCGCGGCCATTTCCTGGGGCTTGGCCCGGCGATCAGCCGCCGCCCGGTGGCGGTGCGCATCGGCGCGGTGCGCACCGGATCGCGCGCCGTATCGCACCAGCTTTCGCCGCCGCCGCAGCTTTCCACGGCCGAGGAACTCCACGCGCTGCTGCACGACGATCCGGCGGTGGAGGAACCCACGTTGTTCGACAGCGCCCCGCCCCAGGCGTTCACCGCCGCGCCCGATGCGGACCTGCTGATCGAACGGATCGCCGCGACCGAGCCGGGCATCGATCCCGAGCCGCTGGCCCCCTTGCCCGAAACCGCCGAGATCGAGGCCATCGTCAGCGAGATCCTGGCCGACATGGCGCTGGAGGAAGGCTGCACCTATCAGCCGCCGGCATCGCTGTTCCAGGACTTCACTGTGCGCTGCCGGATGCGCCGCGTGCGTTCGCTGCCGCTCGATGCGGTGCAGTTCCGCCGGCGCTTCGCGATGGCCGTGGCGGGGCTGCCCGATCCCACCGATCCCGACTGGGCCGATATCCTGCGCGTCGCGCGCGCGGTGCCCGATGATCTGCTGGCCCCGTTTCTCACGCTGGCCCGCGCCGCGCGCGATGCCGGCCCCTGCCCCGACGATGGCGAACTGGCGCGCGTCTACGGCACCAGTTCACCGGGCCGCATCCGCCGCCTGCTCGACCATCTGGAACGCAGCGGCCTGATCGTGCTGCGCACCGATTTCAGCGGGCGGCGCTCGGTCATGCTGCCCGACCTCGGCATCAGCACCGCCCCGCTGGAGGGATAAGACAAGGCCGTCTCCCCGAACTCGGTTCAGGGTAACGGTTTTCCCCGCAGATTCACGCCTTGGCGCTCTTGGTGTCGATCGACCTTTTCCTACTCGGCCGCCACCGGGCTTTCGATCGGCGGATCGGCGCGGTGGGCCAGGGCATAGCTTTCCGCGCCGCGCAGCACGCGCAGCATGTTGCGGCTGGCGATCTTCTCAAGGTCAGCTTGCGCATAGCCGCGCCGCGCCAGTTCCACGAACAGCGCCGGATAGCCGGACACATCGTCCATCCCTTCGGTGGTCGATGCCATGCCATCGAAATCGCCGCCGATGCCCACGTGATCGATCCCCGCCACCTTGACGATATGATCGATGTGATCGGCCACTTGCGCCACGGTGGCGCGCGGCGCGGGGTTGGCCTTCGTCCACTGCGCCAGCGCCGCCGCCGCCGCCGCGGGATCGCCCACGTTCAGTTCATCAAGCCGCGCCTGTTCCGCGGTGCGCCGCGCCGACCAGTCGCGCACCGCATCGCTGACCTAGGACGGCAGCGTCACCACCATGACGATGCCGCCATTGGCCTTGACCCGCGCCAGCACCGCGTCGGGCACGTTGCGCGGGTGCGAGGCCACGGCGCGCGCGCCCGAATGGCTGAACATCACCGGCGCCCTCGCCACGTCCAGCGCATCAAGCATCGTCGCCTCGCTCACATGGCTGAGATCGACCAGCATGCCCAGCCGCTGCATTTCGCGCACCACGTCGCGGCCGAAATCGGTCAGCCCATCGTGCGCGGGCGCATCGGTGGCGCTGTCGGCCCAGGCGGTGTTGCGAAAATGCGTGAGCGTCATGTAGCGCGCGCCCAGCGCGTACATCTGGCGCAGCACGCCCAGCGATCCGCCGATCGAATGGCCGCCTTCCATTCCGATCAGCGAGGCGATGCGGCCGCCGCGCATCGCCTGCTCCACGTCGTTCGCGGTGGTGGCGAACTGCAAGTCACGCGGATAGGCGGCGATCAGGCGCCGGGTCAGGTCGATCTGTTCCAGCACCGCCTCGACCGATTGCGGTTCGCTTTGCAGCGGCGACACCCAGACCGACCAGAACTGCGCGCCGACGCGGCCCCGGCGCAGCCGGGCGATGTCGGTGTGCATCGCCGCCTTGCCGCTGGCCGCGTCGGCGGTCTTGCTGGTGTCCTGGAAATCGAAGCCCGCCAGCACGTTCTTGCGGCGGCTGCGCAACTGTTCGGGAACGTCGTTATGGCCATCCCACACCGGCGCGGCGCGCAGCGCGGCATCGGCCACCTGTTCGGGGCTGCGCGCGCTCGCCACCGGAACCGCCGCCACCGCCATGCCCAGACCCGCCAGCAACCACCATGCCTTCATATCGCATTCCTTGAATTGTGCTTCGCCGCCATGCTTAGGCCCCGATCGCCTCAGGCGGAAGCGGTGCTTTCGAAGATCGCCAGCGCCGCCGCCCGCTCGACCGGATAGCGATTGCGCGTGATCGCGTGCAGCAACCGTCCTTCGGCCGAAGCCGCGCCGGCCCGATCGGCCAGCCGCAGGACATAGGCGCTGCGTTCGGCATAGATCGCGTCCACCAGCGCGCGATCATAGGCGGGATCGGCGCGGCCGGGCGCGGCATCGGCCTTGGCCACCGCCGCGCCCAGGATGCGCGCCGCGCCGCCGTGCTGCACCGCGACCGACCACGCCGCATCGCGCACCGCCGGATGCCGCGCGTCAAGATCCAGCCCCCGTTCGCGCAGCACGGCGGCCACGGCGGGGCGATAGTGGCTGCGCGCGATGAAGGCGCGCTGCGCATCCGCAAAGGCATCGCCATCGCGCCGCGCCACCGCTTGCCACGCCGCGCCGAACGCGGGCGTGCCGGGCCGCGCGCCGGCAAAGTCCGCCGCCCAGCGCGCGCCTTCGTTCGCCATGAACGCCGCCGCCACGCCCGCGCGGCTGGATAGCTGCCAGATGCCATAGGACACCCCGCCCGGATCGCCCGCCCCGCTCGAAACCGCGCCGGCACCGCGCCCGCCGCTTTCGAAATGCTCGGACAGGGCGCCCAGGCGATGGCCGTCCGGCGCGCGCGCTTCATCGTGCGGCACCATCGCGGCATCGAGCGCGCGATCGAGTTCAGCGACTTCGCCTTGCGTGAAACCGCGCCCGAGCATGGCCCGCACGGCATCGAAAACCGGCTTTCTGTTCATGATATGTCCCCAGCAACGGGCGCGATTCCGCCCGCCGCCAGAGTGCCATGGGTGCCGCGTTGTAGGACAGCGCGCCGGCTGTTTCGTTCCGGCCGGCTGTTCCGCTTCGACCGCCTATTCCGCTTCCGAGCGCATATCGCGAAGCTGGAGATGGCGCGGGCGGCGCTTCAGCCAGGCCAGCGCGCGGCGATAGGCGGTGTGCTTGCGGCGGCGGTCTTCACGCTGCCGCTGCTTGCGCACCTGATCGGCCCGATCCACCGCCGATGAATGGACGAAGCCCACGATCATTAACACGAGGATGGCCAGCGCCAGGATTAGGAGCCAGAACGGGGATGCGGCTTGGTGAACCATGGTGAATCAATGCCCGCAAGTCGGGCATCAACGCAAGCGGGAAAAGCAGGCCTATCGTCCCGGAACCGCACGCAATCATGGGGAGTGAATCAGCGCCTGGAACGCGCCGCCCCGATGGCGCGTGAAACCACCCATCGTGAAGATGGTGAACCGCTAAGGCAGGTCGATTTCGCCATCGAGGCCGATGCGGTCGAGAAAACGGCGATCGTGGCTGACCACCAGCAGCGCGCCATCCCAGCCGGCCAGCGCCGCTTCGAGCATCTCGATCGCCTCGACATCGAGATGGTTGGTCGGCTCGTCGAGCAGCAGCAGGCGCGGCGCGGCAGGTCCGCCCGTCACCAGGGCAAGGCCGGCGCGCAGCCGCTCGCCGCCGCTCAGCGTGGCGGCGGGGCGCAGCGCATCGCGGTTGCGGAAGGCGAAGCGCGCCAGCACCGCATGCGCCTCTCCCGCGGTCATCGCCGGGTGCCGCCGCCGCATGTTGTCCACCAGATCCAGCGCGGGATCGAGCAGCGCGACATGCTGGTCGAGCATGGCCAGCGCGCCGTCATCGCGGCTGACTTCGCCCCGCGTCGGCGCAATCGCCCCGCTGGCGATCTTCAGCAGCGTGGTCTTGCCGCTGCCGTTAGCGCCGCGCACCGCCAGCCGCCGGGGACCGGTGAGCGTGAACGACAGCGGCCCGAACAATCGCCGCCCGCCCCATTCGCAAACCACATCGGCAAAGCGCAGCAGCGTGCGATTGGCGGGCAGGCCGGCGCGCGGCAGGTCGATGCGCAGCAGGGTGACGATCTCCACCTCGCGCCGCGCCTCGGCAGCGCTGTGCGCGGCATCCGCGATCAGGCGCGCGGCCAGGCGATCGTCGCGCGCGCCGCTGTTCTGCGCGCGTTCGGCCTGCCGGCCCAGCAGGATGCGCGGGGCGCCGCCGCGATCGGCCTGCGCCTGCCCGGCGGAATCGCGCCGCGCCTTCTTCTCGCGCTGGCGCTGCATCGCGTGCGATTGCTGGCGCAGCGCGCGTTCGGCGCGGTCCAGATCAGCCCCGGCGCGTTCCCGCCGGGCATCGCGCGCGGCGACGAAGGCGCTCCACCCGCCGCCCACGACATGCGCGCCGACCGGGGTCAGTTCGACGATGCGATCCGCCGCTTCCAGCAATTCGCGATCATGGCTGGCGACCAGCGCCCCGCCCGGCCAGGCCGCCAGCAAGCCGGCGATCGCGGCGCGGCCATCGGCGTCGAGGTTGTTGGTCGGCTCATCGAGCAGCAGCAGGTCGGGTTCGCCCAGCAGCATCGCCACCAGGCCCAGCCGGGTGCGTTCCCCGCCGCTGAGCGAGGCGACCGGGCGATCCAGCGCAAGGCCGCCCAGGCCAACGCGCGCCAGGGTTTCGTCCAGCCGCGTTTCCAGCGTCCAGTCGGCCGCTTCGGCATCTGCGGCGGTGCCCTCGCCCGCGTCCAGCCGATGCAGCCGCGCAAGGTCTTCGGCGATGCCCAGCGCCTCGGCCACGTGGCCCTGATCGGGCTGCACCTGTCGCAGCGTGCCGATGCGCGCGCCGCGCGAAACCGTGCCGGCGGCGGCATCGCGTTGCCCCGCCAGGATCGCCAGCAGCGTCGATTTGCCCGATCCGTTGCGGCCGACAAGGCCGACGACCTCGTGGCCGATGGACAGCGTCAGGTCGGAAAAAAGCGGGCTGCCGTCGGGCGCGGCGGCGGCAAGGGCATCAATCGTGATAAGCGCAAGGGCAGTGGGTGCGGGCATGGGACATCTCGGCATTCCTGAAACGACGGGTGCGGTTCTGGACCGGGATGGACATGCGACGGCTCCTTGCAGACGGCTGCCCTAGATAGGCGTGTGCGCGGCCCGATCAATCCCCCGGCGCCGTCACGCCCGCGAAAGCGCGCGGTTCCGTCAGGGCTTGTCCGGGCCGGTAAAGCCATGCGCATCGGACCACGCGCAGCCGCGCCGCGTTTCCCCGCCCACCAGCAGCGTCACCACGAACGGGAAATGCCGGTCCGACATGCCATCGCTGCACGCGCCCGGCGTGATCGACAGATCGAACGCATGGCCATCGAGCGTGCCGCTGAACGACAGCCCGTTGCGCCCGGCAAAGCGCCGCACGGCGATCCGGGTGCCTTCGGGCTTGCCCGGCGTGGTGTACGTCAGCGTATCGCCTTTCGCCTCGCCGCCCCAGAACGGCTCGGTCCCGACGAAGCGCACCGTCTCGGTTTCGGCAATGCCGTGCCAGGGCTGGTTCGACGTCGAGTCCCCCGGCACTTGCGCGCCGTGGTGGCCGGGGTTGCAGGCGGCAAGAACCAGCCCCAGGGCGAGCGGAAGGAAGCGCATGATCATCGCCCTTCGCGATAGGCCGGCCACGGCGGCGCGGCAAGGTCGGCGCGGGAGGGCCGCGGGCCGCACGGCACACTGGCCAAAACCCCCGCCGCCTGCCAAGGCGAGGGCATAGAGCGGAGAAACGAGATGAGCACCGACGAAGACTATGTCTACGACGAAGACAGCGGCGAATGGCTGCCGGCGTCCGAACTGGCGGCCAAGCAGGCGGCGGAAAGCACTGTCGAAGTGCGCGACGCGGTGGGCAACCTGCTGGCCGATGGCGATCAGGTGACGCTGATCAAGGACCTGGACGTCAAGGGCGCGGGCCGCACGCTGAAGCAGGGCACGCTGATCAAATCGATCCGCCTGACCGGCGACGCGCAGGAAATCGACTGCAAGTTCGAAGGCATCAAGGGCCTGGTCCTGCGCGCGGAGTTCGTGAAGAAGCGGTGATGGTTGCGGGCGGTTGATTGGCCGCATGTCGAAACCGCAGGCGGGGCGACCTTTTCGCACCCGACCAGCCGCGCCACGCGGCTCATTCCACCTTGCGGATGCTTTCGGCCAGCACGGCGACCGTCAGGCCGAACTTGCGCACCGTCAGGATGTTCTGCGCGGTGCGGCCGTCGGGTGAGAGGGTGAGCCATTGTTCGGCGGGAAACCCGCCCTTCATCGTGAAGACAATGTGCAGGCGGTTGCCGGTGGTTTCGACCGTGACCGGCCCCGTCGCATCGTCCAGCGCGCCGCGATAGCGGCCGAGGCCGACTTCGCGCAGGGTCCATGCGCGGCGACGTTCGGGCTTTTCGCCTTCGTGGACCACTTGCGCCAGATGCAGCACGCCGTCTTCGACATGGCCAATGCTTTCGACGCGGACGGTCGTGGCCGGCGAGAACAGCTTGTTCAACTGCCCCTTGCCCTCCAGCCGGCCGGTGAAGAACACCATGGGATCGAAGCGCGGCGTGGCGGCGGCGGGGATTTCCGGGTCATCGCCGCGCGGCGCCAGCCCGCAGGCCCCCAGCACCAGCAGCATGGCCAGCGCCGGGAGCGCGCGGGGCGTGACGATCACCAGAAGGTCACTCCGCCGCCGGCAGGTAGACCTCCCCGCCCTTTTCCTTGAACACCTGGCTCATCTCTTCCATCCCCGCTTCGGCGGCTTCGGCGGCGATGAACGCGGTGGGTTCCTGGTTCTGCTTGGCGGCGAAATCGCGCACTTCCTGCGTGATCTTCATCGAGCAGAACTTCGGCCCGCACATCGAGCAGAAATGCGCGGTCTTGGCGCCTTCGGCCGGCAGCGTCTGGTCGTGGTACTGTTCGGCGGTATCGGGATCGAGCGACAGGTTGAACTGATCGCGCCAGCGGAATTCGAAGCGCGCGCGTGACAGCGCATCGTCGCGGACCTTGGCGGCCGGGTGGCCCTTGGCAAGATCGGCGGCATGAGCGGCCAGCTTGTAGGTGACGACGCCCACTTTCACGTCGTCGCGATCGGGCAGGCCCAGGTGTTCCTTGGGCGTGACGTAGCACAGCATCGCCGTGCCGTACCAGCCGATCATCGCCGCGCCGATGCCGCTGGTGATGTGGTCATAGCCGGGCGCGATGTCGGTGACGAGCGGCCCGAGCGTGTAGAACGGGGCTTCGCCGCAGGCTTCGAGCTGCTTGTCCATGTTCTCCTTGATCTTGTGCATCGGCACGTGGCCCGGCCCTTCGATCATCACCTGCACGTCCTGCGCCCAGGCGCGCTTGGTCAGTTCGCCCAGCGTATAGAGTTCGGCGAACTGGGCTTCGTCGTTGGCGTCCGCGATCGAGCCGGGGCGCAAGCCGTCGCCCAGCGAATAGGCGATGTCATAGGCTTTGCAGATCTCGGTGATCTCGTCGAAATGCTCGTACAGGAAGCTTTCCTTGTGGTGCGACAGGCACCACTTGGCCATGATCGAGCCGCCCCGGCTGACGATCCCGGTCACGCGCTTCGCCGTCATCGGAATGTAGGGCAGGCGCACGCCGGCATGGATGGTGAAATAATCGACGCCCTGTTCGGCTTGCTCGATCAGCGTATCGCGGAAAATCTCCCAGCTCAGTTCCTCAGCAATGCCGCCGACCT
>JADLHU010000026.1 GCA_020848655.1 Novosphingobium sp. | reverse complement strand
TGCAAGCCCGCACCCTCTGGGTGATCCATGAAACGCGCCCCTCGCAGCCTTCAACACCATGTTTTATATAGGAAATATAATGGTCAGGACAGCGAAATCAGCGCCTTACTTGGGAAATGTGGGATGAATTGCCTGGCGTGAGCGACGGCAGTGCGCGCTCCACCCTCTCAATTATCGTATAACGTGTTTCAGACGGGGATAGGAATCGGCCAATTCGCTGTCAAGCACGGCGCGGCGCATATCGCGTCTTGATCGCGGGGCAGGTCGTGCGTATGGTGCGGCCCGTGCCGATATGCGGCGGACATAATCAACGGGAGTGGCCATGGGGTAATCTGCAGGGGCGCGTTGCGCTCGTCACCGGGGGAATCGGCGGTATCGGGCGCGCGATTTCCGAACGCTATGCATCCGAAGGGGCGACGGTGTGGGTTACCGACATGCTGGACGAGGACGACCCCGTCGTCACCGAACTGATGGGGCGCATGGGCAATTCTATGCGTTACATGAAGCTCGACGTTTCCAGCGAAGAGGCATGGACCGCCGCCGAACGCGCGGTGCGTGATGCGGGGGGCGGGCTCGACGTGCTCGTCCTGAATGCCGGTATCGGCTATGGCGCGCCGGTTACCGAGACCCCGGCATCGGACTGGCGGCAGGTGATGGCCGTCAATACCGATGGCGTATTCTATGGCATGAAAACCATGGCCCCGTTGATGGGCGAAAGCGGAAAGACGCGGCGCGGCGGATCGAGCATCATCGCCGTGTCCTCGATCCTTGGCCTGGTCGGTCATGCCGAAACCGTCGCCTATAGCGCCAGCAAGGGTGCCGTTGCGTTGATGACCAAGGCCAGCGCGGTCGAATTCGCGACAGGCGGCGTTCCGATCCGCGTCAATTCGATTCATCCCGGCTTCGTCCGCACGGCCATGACCATCGGCGCGGCGGAACAGCGCGTGGCAGAGGGTGAGGAAACCGCCCTGGACGATTTCGTGACCTACGTGACCGCGCGCACCCCGATGGGGCGGTTGGCGGAGCCGGAGGAAATCGCGGGCGCCGCGGCGTTCCTGGCGTCGGAGGATGCAAGCTATATGACCGGCGCACAGATGGTGGTCGATGGCGGCTGGACCGCCTGGTGAGGATGCGGCATCCGGCGGGGCGTGCGCCCCGCCGGAGCACCGTCAGCTGATCGTTTCCGCGGCAATCGTCTTGCGCGCGTCCCAGAACATCCAGATCGTCGGAATACCGGCCAGGGACACGGTGATCAGTGCATAGCGCACACCCGCCGCCGGACCGAACGATCCGGCGATCAGGTCGCTGAGGATTCCCACGCCCAGCGGCCCGATGCCCAGACCGATCAGATTCGTGAAAAACATCATGATCGCAGTCGCCGTTGCGCGTGAATTCGCCGGAACCAGCCCCTGGATCGCGGCGAAGGACGGGGCAAACCACAATGCGTTGAACAGAGTCGGTATCGCCAGCAGGCAAAGCGCCAGCGTCATCGACGACACACTATAGGCCGCAAGCGTGAAGGGCGCCGCGACCACGACGCCTACCGTCGGCAGGATCACATAGGCGCGGATGTCCTTGCGGCCGAAGTGGTCCGCGACATATCCGCCCACCACCGTCCCGACCGCAGAGGACGCGCCCATAACGAGGCCGAGGGCAAGGCCGAGGAAGCCCGCGCTCTGCAATCCATACTGGGCCGCCATCGCGTCGAGCTCGCCCGCGTGATTGCGAAAGAAGAACGAGGCAATGAATGCCGTCGTGCCATAGGAAATGAAGGCCTGCAGCGATATCGCCGAACAGATCAGGACATAGGTCCTGCTTTTGCGCAGCATCGCGACGGTCTTTTTGAAGTTGGGCGCCGGGACGCTTGCCGCGCGCGCGCGCATTTCCGCAGTCAGCCGTTTGCGCGGTTCGCTCAACGTGGTGAGGACCACCAGTGAAAGGACGACGCCGGGGGCGCCGGCAATCAGGAATGCCATGCGCCAGCCATAGGTGTCGGCAATCAATCCCCCTGCCGCCATGCCGATCAAGGCGCCCAATGGCGCACCCAGCAGGTAGATGGACAGGGCGGATGCACGTTCCTGGGGCGGCGTGTAATCGGTGATCAGCGAAATGGCGGGCGGGGTGCACCCTGCCTCCCCGACGCCGACGCCGACGCGCGCCAGGACCAGTTGCCAGTAACTCTGGGCCATCCCGCACAATGCGGTGAACCCGCTCCACACCGCGATGGCGCTGCCGATGATCATCGGGCGATTGCCCCGTTCGGACAGGCTGGCGATCGGGATGCCGAGGATGGTGTAGAAAAGCGCAAAGGCAAGGCCGGTGAGCAGGCCCAGCTGCCAGTCCTGGAAGCCGAGATCCTGCTTGATCGGTTCGGCCAGGATCGCGAGGATCTGCCGGTCGAGGAAATTGAGCGTGTACGCCGCCAACAGGACGATCAGAGCATATCGGCGATAGGCTTTGCTGGGCAGGGCAGGTGTCGCGGCGGACGCGTGGCTTTCGGGTGTCGTCGGCGCTGCCGTCGGACTGGTCGGGCTTGCTACATTCATTGCCCCATGTCCCATCGCGGATAGAAATCGGGCGACAGGCAAATATCAGGCAGGCCGTTCCGGTCGTGAATGTCCCGGACAACAGCGCGCATCGCGCCGCTTGCGAAGCGTGAAGACATCTCTCTACTCCCAATAGCCCGTGACTATGTTTCCCGGATAAACGAATCCATTCCGGGCACGTGGCGGTATTAT
>JADLHU010000025.1 GCA_020848655.1 Novosphingobium sp. | reverse complement strand
CGCCCGCCGCCGCGATGCGACGGGCGAGGATTGGCTGACCGCGGGCGGCCGGGGCTTGCGGCTCGATCCGGCATCGTCGCTGGCGCGGGCCGACTGGCTGGCGGTGGGCGATGCGCAGGGCGATGCCAAGGGCGCGCGGATCACCGGCGCCATCGCGCTGACCGATGCCGAAGTGCTGCGCTGGTTGGGCCACCGTATCGACAAGCGCGCGACATTGCGCTGGCTGGCGGGAGAGCGCCGGGTGGAAGCGCTGCTTGAACAGCGTCTGGGCGCGATCACGGTCAGCCGTGGTCCCGATCCGGCGCCCGATGCGCGGGCCATCGCCATGCTGCTGGTTGAGCGTGTGCGGGTCGAAGGGCTGGCGCTGCTGCCGTTCTCGCACGCCAGCCTGGGCCTGCTGAAGCGCGCGCGCTTTGCCGGGATCGCCGCGCTGGCCGAGGCGGCGCTGCTGGCCTCGCTGGACGACTGGCTCCTGCCGCTGCTTGGCCGGCGGCTCGATGCCATCGATGCGGGGGCGCTCCACGAAGCGCTGCGCAATCGCCTCGACTATGCTGATCGCCAGCAGTTGGACCGGCTGGCCCCGCCGCAGTTCACCAGCCCCGCCGGGACGCACCACGCGATCGATTACGAGGACGAGGGCGGGCCTTCGGTGGATGTCCGCGTGCAGGCGCTGTTCGGGCTGGACCGGCATCCCACGTTCGGCCAGCCGCCGCAGCCGTTATTGCTCAAGCTGACCTCGCCCGCCGGCCGTCCGATCCAGTCGACTCGCGATCTGCCGGGGTTCTGGCGCGGAAGCTGGCGCGATGTGGTGCGCGACATGAAAGGGCGCTATCCCCGCCATCGCTGGCCCGACGAACCCTGGACCGAAGATCCCAGCCTGAAGACGCGCAACGCCTTCGAAGCCACGCGCCGCAAGACGTAAGCAGCCGTCAAATGCGAAGGCCGCTCTTGATTTTGCCCCCGATTCGCAGGAAAGCGTCCTTATGACCGCACGCATCTATCAGCGCCCGAAAAACGCCATGCAGTCGGGCAAGGCCCTGCTCGATGACTGGATCCTCGAATTCGCGCCGGCCGAAGCCAAGCTGCCCGATCCCCTGATGGGCTGGGCCGGCAGCGGCGATACGCAGCAGCAGGTCGTGCTGAAGTTTCCCACGCAGCAAGCCGCGCAGGCCTATGCCGATCGCCACGGCATCGCGGCGCGCACCGCGCCCACGCCGCCGCGCCGGTTGAAGATCCAGGCTTACGCCGACAATTTCCGGTAAATCCGATCGCTCGTGCGATCTGGCCGCGCGGCCAAGAATCGATACGGGCACCCTTGCGCAGTACGCGACAAGCGGCCATATGCGCCGCCGGGAGTCCGGGCGGACGTTTGCGTCCGCCAACCTGGTCAGGTCCGGAAGGAAGCAGCCACAACGGATTGCGGCGGGTCGCCCGGCTCCTTTTACTTTCACCCGCCAAGGCCGTAACCTGCGCCCATGGGCGATTCCACAGACATATTCGGCAACGAGCCGGCTGACGACGAAACCCCGCCCAGCGCGGCCGAGCTTGAGGCTGCCGGCCAGGCAGGCCTGTTCGGCGCTGCGCCCGCGACTCCGCCCGCGACGGATGCGCTGCCCTGGGCCACAGGACCGGCCGAGGTTGCGACTCCGGCATCCGTAGAGGCGCCGGCGCCTGTCGCTATTCCGGCGCCGGTGCCGCCTCCCGCCCCGGCCCCCGGCCAGGCCAAGCAGCCCTACCGCGTGCTCGCCCGCAAATACCGTCCGCGCACGTTCGCCGAACTGATCGGGCAGGATGCGATGGTTCAGACGCTGGCCAACGCCATCCGGCGCGATCGGCTGGCGCATGCCTTCCTGATGACCGGGGTGCGCGGGGTGGGCAAGACGTCCACCGCGCGGCTGATCGCCAAGGCGCTGAACTGCATCGGCCCGGATGGAAACGGCGGCCCGACGATCGACCCTTGCGGCCAGTGCGAGCCGTGCGTGGCCATCGCCGAGGGGCGCCATATCGATGTGATCGAGATGGACGCGGCCAGTCACACCGGCGTGGACGACGTGCGCGAAATCATCGAGGCGGTGCGCTATGCCGCCGTTTCGGCGCGCTACAAGATCTACATTATCGACGAAGTCCACATGCTGTCGCGCAATGCTTTCAATGCCTTGCTAAAGACACTTGAGGAACCGCCGGCACATGTAAAGTTCCTGTTCGCGACGACAGAGTCCGACAAGCTGCCGGTCACCGTGATGTCGAGCTGCCAGCGGTTCGACTTGCGCCGCATTTCCACGCCGCTGCTGGCCCAGCATTTCGCTGGGATATGCGTCAAGGAAGCGGTCGTTGCCGACGACGAGGCGCTGGCGATGATCGCCGCCGCCGCAGAAGGTTCGGTGCGCGACGGGTTGTCGATCCTCGACCAGGCGATCGCCCATGCCGATCTCGATGGCGATGGCCGCGTGTCCGCCGGGCAGGTCCGCGACATGCTGGGCCTTGCCGATAAAAGCGTGCAGCGCCGCCTCTTCGCCGCGCTGCTGGCGGGCGAGGGGCCGGCGCTGCTCGAACTCGTCGCCGCGCAGTTCGCGCTGGGGGTGGAGCCGCAGGCGCTGCTGCGCGGGGCGATGGAACTGACGCACCGCGTCACCGTCACCCGGATCGGCGGCGGCAGCATGGCGGATGCCGCTTCGGCTGAAGAGCGCGATGCGATCGAGGGCTGGGCGGGGGCGCTTTCCGCCGGTCAACTGCACCGCTTGTGGCAGTTGCTGCTCAAGGGCTTCGACGAAGTGCGCACCGCGCCCGATCCGCTGGTGGCGGCGCAGATGGCGCTGCTGCGCGTGATGCACGCGTCCGATCTGCCGGATCCGGGCCAACTGGTGAAGAAGCTGGAGGACATCGCCTCGCGCGCTCCCATGGCCGGGGCTGAAGCCGGGGTCGGGCAGGGGGGCGCAAGCGCGCCAACCAGCGCCGCGCCCGCCGCATCGCTGGATTGGCGCGCCGTGGTCGATCAGGTGGACCGCAGCGGACAGATGATGCTGGCCAGCACCATGCGCATGCAGGTGCGCGTGGTGGAACTGCGCCATGGCGTGCTGCGCTTCAGCCAGCCGCCCGGTTTTCGCGAGGACATCACGGCCGACTTGCGCGCCGGGCTGGCCAAGGCCACGGGCGAGCGCTGGCAGGTGGAGCGCTGCGATGATGCCGGGGCGCCGACGCTGGTCGAGCTTGAGCAATCCGCCAAGGCCGCCGGCGAGGCCGCGATCCGCGCCGCGCCGCTGGTGGAGCTGACGCTGGCCGCCTTTCCGGGCGCCGAACTGCTCGACGAGGAACAGGATGCCCCGCGCCAGGCGGGCAATCGCAATTGGAGCCGACAACGATGAAATCGATGGAAGACATGATCAAGGCCGCGCAGGCCGCCGCCGAGACGATCCAGAAGCAGATGAACGACACCCAGGCCAAGCTCGACGGGCTTGAGGTCGAAGGCGTGTCGGGTGGCGGCCTGGTCAAGATCCGCTGCTCGGCCAAGGGCCGCGTCATCGGTGTCGCCATCGACGAGAGCCTGCTGGCCCCTTCGGAAAAGGCCATCGTCGAAGACCTGATCGCCGCCGCCTATAACGATGCCCGCGCCAAGGCCGATCAGGTCGCTGGCGAGGAACTCGCCAAGGCGCAGCAGGGCCTCGGGCTGCCGCCGGGCTTCAAGCTGCCGTTTTGAAGCCGCGCCATCCCACGCGCATCCGTCGTTCCTGCCTGCGCAGGGCGACGGTGCCCGTCCACAATCTCTCGCCCCAATCCCCATTGCGCCGCAGCACGCATCTCCCCATATCTTGCATGACCCGCCGGACTCTCCGGCCAGGCGCCGTTTCGGGTGCCGATATGGATGGATGAACCTGTGAACTTGCTTCCCCTGCTCCCCTTGCGCGACATCGTGGTTTTCCCCGGCATGGTCGTGCCCTTGTTCGTCGGCCGCGAGAAATCGGTCGCCGCGCTTGAGGCGGCGATGGCTGGAGACAAGGACATTTTCCTGCTCGCCCAGCTCGATCCGGGCTGCGACGACCCCGATCGCGACGATCTTTATGATACCGGCGTCATCGCCAGCGTGCTCCAGTTGCTGAAGCTGCCCGATGGCACCGTGCGCGTGCTGGTCGAAGGCCAGCAGCGCGGCCGGCTGGAAGCGTTGCGCCCCGAACAGGGGGGCAGCGGCGAAATGCTGGTCGCCCAGGTCGAGGCGGTTGAGCCGGAAGAGGCCACCGGCGCCGAAATTTCGGCGATGATGCGCAGCGTCATCGATCAGTTCAACGAATATGCGAAGCTCAACAAGAAGCTGTCGCAGGACGCCGGCGAGCAGTTGTCCGAGATCGACGAGCCGTCGAAGCTGGCCGATGCCATCGCCGCGCAGCTTTCGGCCAAGGTGGCCGACAAGCAGGCGCTGCTGACCGAGACCGATCCGCTGAAGCGGCTGGAAATGGCCTACAGCTTCATGGAGGGCGAACTTGGCGTCCTGCAGGTGGAGCGCAAGATCCGTGGCCGCGTGAAGCGCCAGATGGAAAAGACCCAGCGCGAATATTACCTGAACGAGCAGCTCAAGGCGATCCAGTCTGAGCTGGGCGGCGGCGATGGCGAGGAAGCCAACGAACTGGCCGAGCTTCAGGACAAGATCGACAAGCTGAAGCTGTCCAAGGAAGCCCGCGCCAAGGCGCAGGCCGAGCTGAAGAAGCTCAAGTCCATGCAGCCGATGAGCGCCGAAGCGACGGTGATCCGCAACTACCTCGACGTGCTGCTCGGGCTGCCGTGGGGCAAGCGCGGCAAGCTGAAGAAAGACATCGCGGCCGCGCAGGCGGTGCTCGATGCCGATCACTATGCGCTCGAAAAGGTCAAGGACCGCCTCATCGAGTATCTGGCCGTGCAGGCGCGCACCAACAAGCTGAAGGGGCCGATCCTGTGCCTCGTCGGCCCTCCGGGCGTCGGCAAGACCTCGCTCGGCAAGTCGATCGCCAAGGCGACCGGCCGCGAGTTCGTGCG
>JADLHU010000024.1 GCA_020848655.1 Novosphingobium sp. | reverse complement strand
CTGGCTGCGAAATTCGTCGCGCGTGGCGCGGTCGGCCGGAATCGCGGCGGCGGCTTCGACGGCGGAAAAATCCGGCCAGACCGAAAGCGCGGCCAGCGACAGGCCCAGCATCGCGCCCATGCCCCGGAACCACCGGGCGCTGCCGATATCCTCGGCCAGATCGAGCGCGATGTCGGGGCGGGGCAGGCACGCCTTCAGCGCCGCCAGGCCCAGCCGAGCGCGGGGCGCATCGGAACGATGTTCCGGCGCTGGCTCAAGTCCGCCTTGCTGATCGGCCGTTGCGAGCACGCCCTGGTCCCCGACGGGCGGCTTCACCGCCGCCCCTGCATCGACAAACCCCTGCACGCACAGGGTTAATCTTTCGCTAATCCTGTGGATTTTCCCCCGCCCTTGCGATGGGCCGACGCCATCGCGCCTTGCGAGGGCGCGGGCGCGATGCCACATTGCCCACACGATGGCCAAACACCCGACCGCACGCTCTCGCAGCGCGGCCGCAGCCGGTTCCGGCAGCAGGGCTTCCGACGGCAGAGCATCCGGCGTGAAGGCGGTGCTTGGCCCGACCAACACCGGCAAGACCCACCTCGCCATCGAACGGCTTTGCGCCCATTCCAGCGGCATGATCGGCTTTCCCCTGCGCTTGCTGGCGCGTGAGGTCTATGACCGCGTCCGCGCGATCAAGGGCGACAGCCGCGTCGCGCTGATCACCGGCGAGGAACGCATCGAGCCGAAGGACGCGCGCTGGCTGCTGTGCACGATGGAAGCCATGCCGGTGGGCGCCGACCTGTCGTTCGTCGGCATCGACGAAGCGCAGTTGTCCGCCGACCGCGAACGCGGCCATGTGTTCACCGACCGGCTGCTGCACGCACGCGGCCGCGACGAAACGATGATCCTGGGATCGGCGACGCTGGACCCGATGGTCCGCGCGCTGGTGCCCGAGGCGGAGATCATCGGCCGCCCGCGCTTTTCCACGCTCAGCCATGCCGGCGCGCGCAAGCTGTCGCGCATCCCGCCGCGCAGCGCGATCGTCGCCTTCTCCGCCGAGCAGGTCTATGCCATCGCAGAGATGCTGCGCCGGTTCCGGGGCGGCGCGGCGGTGGTGATGGGCGCGCTTTCGCCGATGACGCGCAACGCGCAGGT
The DNA here is from genome assembly GCA_020848655.1 of Novosphingobium sp. Classification (GTDB taxonomy): domain Bacteria; phylum Pseudomonadota; class Alphaproteobacteria; order Sphingomonadales; family Sphingomonadaceae; genus Novosphingobium. The sequence continues at coordinate 16,921 of JADLHU010000024.1, read as the reverse complement.
GGAACTGTACCAGTCCGGCCAGGTCGATTACCTCGTCGCCACCGACGCCATCGGCATGGGGCTGAACCTTGACGTCACCCATGTCGCCTTCGCCGGCCTTTCCAAGTTCGATGGCGTGCGGCAACGGCGGCTGACCACAGCGGAAATGGCCCAGATCGCCGGACGCGCCGGCCGCCACCAGCGCGACGGCACGTTCGGCACGCTGGCTGGCGGCCACCACAATTCCGAATTCACCGACGAGGAAGTCCATGCCATCGAGGAGCATCGCTTCCCGCCGCTGACCCGGCTGTTCTGGCGCGAGGCGGAGCCGCGCTTCGACAGCCTGGAAACGCTGATCTCCGACCTGGAAGCCCCGCCCGAACGCCCCGAACTGGCGCTGGCCCCGGAAGCTATCGACCTGGCCGTGCTGAAACGGCTGGCCGAAGACCCCGAGGCGCGCGGCGGCGTGGCCGGCAAGGCGGCGGTCGCGCGTTTCTGGCAGGTCTGCTCGCTGCCCGATTTCCGCCAGCAGGGCGTGGAAACGCATTCGCGCTTCGTGGCGCGGCTGTGGCAGGATCTGCGCCATGGCCAGTTGGGCGCGGACGATGTGGCGCAGGCCATCGCCGCGCTCGACAATGTGTCGGGCGATATCGACACGTTGCAGGGCCGCATCGCGGCCACGCGCAGTTGGGCCTATATCGCCCAGCGGCCCGACTGGGTGCTGGCCAGGGACGAGATGGCTGCGCGCGCACGCGGGGTCGAGGCGCGGCTGTCCGATGCGCTTCACGCCCGACTGACCGAACGCTTCGTCAATCGCCGCACCAGCGTGCTGATGAAGAAGGTCGGCCCGGACGCCGGCCTGCTCGACGTGGCGCTGGACGGCGAAGCCGTGCTGGTCGAAGGCGAGCCGCTCGGCGCGCTGCGCGGCTTTCGCTTCCAGGTCGATCCGCTGGCCCGCCATGCCGATCGCAAGCTGCTGCTCGCCGCCGCGGAGCGCCATTTGCCCGCGCTGCTCAACCAGCGGGCGAAGACGCTCGCCGCCGCCATTGCCGATCGCAGCGCCGCGCTGGCGCTCGACAAGGACGCGATCGCCTGGGAAGGCGCGCCGCTGGCCCGCCTGGCGCGGGGACGCACCGCGCTGACCCCGCAGCTCGCGCTCGATCCTGCGCTGGAAACGCTGGCGCCGCCCGTGCGGCAGGAACTGGCCAGGGCAATCGAAAGCTGGGTCGATGCCATGCTGGCCCCGCTGGCGTCACTGCGCCGTCTGGAACTGGCCAGCACCGCGCACGATGCCGGGCCGGACTTGCGCGCCCTGCTGATTCGGCTGGTGGAGCGCGGCGGCATGCTGGAACGCGCGCGTTCGGGCGTCGACGGCCTCGGCAAGGGCCAGCGCACCGCGCTGGCGCGGCTCGGCGTGCGCGTCGGCACGCTGGACCTGTTCCTGCCCGAAATGCTGCGCCCGGCGGCGATCCGGGCGTGGCGCGCGCGGAACGCGCTGCCCGGCCCCGGCGGCCATCGGATGACGTCACTCGCGCCCGCCCCCGACGCGATGCCGCCGGTCGTGGCCATTGCGGGCAAGCACGCCTGCCCACCCGGCTACCGCCGCCTTGGCAAGCAGGGCCTGCGCATCGACCTTGCCGAAAAACTGCTGCGCGATGTCCATGCGGTGCGGCTTGCCGCCGGGCGACGGCCTTTCGCGCTCAATCCGGGCAAGGCCATCTCGATGGGGCTGGCCACGGCGAGCTATGCGCAATTGCTGCGCCAGGGCGGGTTCCAGGCGATCGTCCCCCGGCCGCTGCCCGAAGGCGCGCACGGCCCCGCCGCGCCGCTGGCCTGGCGCTGGCGGCCGCCACCGCGCCAGGCCGAGCCGGAGCGGCCCGCTTCGCCGCGTCCGCAAGGCGCTTTCGCCGCGCTGGCGGAACTGATCCGCTGATGCACGAAACCAGACCAACCACCACCGCGAGGCCACGGGAGAACGGCGCCGCATGAGGATCGACAAGTTGCTGTGGTTCCTGCGCCTCGCCCGGACGCGCGGCCTTGCCCAGACGGTGGCGGCAGAGGGCCATATCCGGCTCAACGGTCGCCGCGTGGAACGCGCGCACCAGAAAATCGCGGTGGGCGATATACTGGTGGTTCCGCTTGGCCAGGGGGTGCGCGTGATCGAGCTTCTGGCGCTTCCCGAGCGCCGCGGCCCGGCCACCGAGGCACAAAGCTGCTACCGGGTGCTTGACGCGGCAGGATCTTTTCCCATAGCAGCGACCGACCTTTCAGACGCTGCCATAGAGGATCTGCAGCCATGACCTATGTCGTCACCGACGCCTGTATCCGCTGCAAGTACATGGATTGCGTGGAAGTCTGCCCGGTGGACTGCTTCTATGAGGGCGAGAACATGCTCGTCATCAATCCGAGCGAGTGCATCGATTGCGGCGTTTGCGAGCCGGAATGCCCGGCGGAAGCGATCCTCCCCGATACCGAGAACGGCCTTGAGCAGTGGCTTGAACTGAACACCAAGTATTCGGCGGAATGGCCCAATCTCACCTCGAAGAAGGAAACCCCGCCCGACGCGGACGAGTTCAAGGGCGTGGACAACAAGTTCGAACAGTACTTCTCGCCCGAACCTGGCGAGGGCGACTGACGCGCCGCTTCGCAGCCGGTCTGGCCTGCCCTGCAAGGGTTGGCCGGCAGGCGGCGGCTTTCTTCTTCGCGGCGCTGCCCTGAACGCAGCAGGGATTCGTCCCGTGCTGCATCGCACAACCGCGCGATCGCCCCAGGCGATCGACAAGGCGCCACCCGACGCCTCAAAACCCGCGAATTTCCGCCATTCCCAGCGCCTTTCCAAAGGGAATGGGCGTGCTGATTCTCGCCTCTGGTAATTTTGTTACAGCAATGCTATATTTCATCTCGACTGCCGGGATTTCCTGTCCCGCATGGCAGGGCATCTTGAAAGGCGAGGTCGCGAAAATCGGTTGATGGAACCATCGGACCGCTGGGTCGACCTGTCATTGGGTCAATCCGGCGCCGGGATTTCGCACCGATCCAGCAACCTGCAGGTGAAAGGACGATACATGGCACTCAAGGCTAACGCCTTCGATGTTGGAGATTACGTCGTTTACCCGAAGCATGGCGTTGGCCGTGTGATTGAGCTTCAGAGTCAGGAAATCGCCGGCATGCAGCTTGAGCTGTATGTGCTGCGTTTCGAAAAAGAGCGCATGACGCTGCGCGTGCCCGTGAACAAGGTCGAAGCCATCGGCATGCGCAAGCTGTCGTCGGACAAGACCCTGCGCGAAGCGCTCGATACGCTGAAGGGCAAACCCAAGGTCAAGCGCACCATGTGGTCGCGCCGCGCCCAGGAATACGAAGCCAAGATCAATTCGGGTGACCTCGTGTCGATCGCCGAAGTGACGCGCGACCTGTTCCGTGCCGACGACCAGCCCGAGCAGAGCTATTCCGAACGCCAGATTTTCGAGGGTGCGTCCTCGCGCCTGGCGCGCGAACTCGCCGCCATGGAAAAGACCGACGAACCGGCCGCGCTCAAGAAGATCCTTGCGATCCTCAACGAACATGCGCCAAAGTATTATGAGACCACGGCTGGCGCTTAAGCGCCGGCTTCGCTGATCCTGCCAACGTGGATCAACGAGAGGGGCCGCTCCGCCGGGCGGCCCCTTTTTTCGTGCCGCTTTTGCATTCCCGGTTTTCGTCAAGCCGCGCCGGCTTTCCGCCGAGCCGCGATCGCGGCGGACCGGGGCGTCCACCAGGTCATTGCGGCGTCACGCGGATTGCGTAGACTGCACCGGCCATGGCCTGCCCCCACCCTGCCCGCCTCCATCGCGCCCGCCTGCGCCTTGCGCACGCCGCGCTCCTCGTGCTGCCGATGACGACGGGGTGCGTGGCCAAAATGGCCACCGACATCGTGACCGCGCCGGTGCGCGTCGCCGGCCGGGGATTTGACCTGGCCACCACCAGCCAGTCCGAATCCAACGAGAAGCGCGGCCGCGCCTTGCGCCACCAGGAAGAACGGCTGGGCCGCCTGCAGCGCGAATACCACGATCACAGCCGCCAGTGCATGCGCGGCGACGATGACGCCTGCGTCGATGCGCGCAACGACTATGCCGAAATGCAGAACCTGCGCGCCGCAATGCCCCCGCCGCCGCGTTAGGCGGCCGCGCGGCGCAAGCGGTCGTTGATCGCGGCGCCGATGCCTTCGTCCGGGATCGGCGCCACGGCGATGCGGGGCTGCGCTGCTGCTGCCGCATCGTGCAGGGCCGCATAGAGCCGTGCCGCCGCTTCGGCCATATCCGCACCGGCAGACAGCGAACAATCGCCCGCCACGGCCCCGAAGCCGATGTGGAATTCGTCGGCTTCGGCGGCGATCGCGTTCAGCCGCACGGGCTTGCCAGGGGCATAGTGGCTGGCCAACTGGCCCGGCGCCTCGATCGCGCCGTCCGCCACCGCCGCGCCCTCGGCCTCCCCCAGAATCGCGGCGATGTCCGCAGCCGTGATCGGACCTGGGCGCAGCACCTGCCAGCCGCCGCCTTCGCGCAGGGCTACGATGGTCGATTCGATTCCCGCCGCGCAAGCCCCGCCATCGAGGATCAGGTCGACATTCGCGCCCAGCGAAGCGGCAACGTGCGCGGCGCAAGTCGGGCTGACGCCGCCGCTGCAATTGGCCGATGGCGCCGCCAGCGGCAGCCCGGCTTCGGCCAGCAACGCGCGCATCGCGGGATGTGCGGGGCAGCGGATCGCCACCGTGGGCAGGCCCGCCGTCACCGCCGCTGCCAGCGGCGCATCGGCGCGGCGTGGCAGCACCATGGTCAGTGGCCCCGGCCAGAACGCCTGCGCCAGCCGCAAGGCCCGCGCATCGAACCGCGCCAGCCGGGCCGCAGCAGCGACATCGGGCACATGGACGATCAGCGGATTGAAATCGGGCCGCCCCTTGGCGCGATAGATCGCCGCCACCGCCGCCACGCTGTCGGCGCGCGCGGCCAGGCCATAGACTGTCTCGGTCGGCACCGCGACCAGCCCGCCGCGCCGCAACACGGCCGCCGCTGCCGCGATACCCGCCGCGTCGGCAGGGTGCTGATCGGGATGGCTGTTGCCGCTCATCCCCCGCCGCTATAGGCCCGAACGCGCAAAGCCAAGGAAAAGGATGATGCCGTTCACACCCTCCCTCGCCCCCATGAACGCCGTGCGGAAAGGATCGACCCGATGACCACCGATCAGCGCGATCCGCTGGCACGCATCGCCGATGCACTGGAGCGGCTGGTCCCGCCGCCCGTGCCGCCGACCGATTGGCTCACCGCTCCGGCCTATGTCTGGGACGCCATCGGCGCGCGCGCGGTAAACCGCATCCACGCGCCCGCGCTTGCCCTGTTGCGCGGCATCGATGCGCAGCGCGACCTCGTCACCGCCAACGTGAATCGCCTGGCCGCAGGCCATGCCGCACATGACATGCTGCTGTGGGGATCGCGCGGCATGGGCAAGTCGGCGCTGCTGCGCGCCAGCGTGCTGGCTGCCCAGGCGGCCCATCCGGGCGGCATCGCACTGGTGCAGGTGGCACAGGATGCGCTTGCCGGCATCGCCGGCCTGTTTGGCCTGCTCAGCCAGCTTGACCGCCGCTTCCTGATCTTCGTCGACGACCTGGGCTACGAGGAAGGCGACGGCGGCGGCCCGCGCCTGCTGCGATCGTGGCTGGAAGGCGGCGTCGAAGCGCGTCCCGGCAACGTCCGCCTCGCCGTGACGTCGAACCGCCGTGCCATCGTGCCCCGCCACGCCAGCGAGCAGGACGACCCGCTGAACCCGCGCGATGCGGTGGACGACCGGCTGGCACTGGCCGATCGCTTCGGCCTGTCGATCGGCTTCCACAATTGCAGCCAGGACGATTACCTGGCGATCATCGCCGGCTATGCGGAAAACCTCGGCCTCGATTGGGACCGGGGCGACGCGCTGGAATGGTCACGCCGGCGCGGCGCGCGATCGGGCCGCGTGGCGTGGCAATATGTCAACGAACTGGCCGGGCGGGCCGGCAAGGCGATCTAGGGTCAGGACCTAGGACCAGGGGCGCTCAGCGGCTCATCATCTCGTTGCGGATCTCGCCCAGCGCGGCTTCCATCTGGTCTTCCGGGCTGCCCTTCAGCTCGCGCCGGGGCGGCATGCGCGCGGTGACCACCGGCTTGGGCGCGACCGAAGGCTTGGCGCCCGGCGCCAGCACGCGCCAGATCACGCCGCCGGTATCGTCGCTGACCAGCATGGCCCCGGCCTTGTCCCACGCCAGCCAGACCGGCCGGCCGTGCGCCGGGCCGTTCTTGCCGGCGAGGAAACCGGTCAGCACCGGCTGCGGCAGGCCTTGCGGATTGCCGTGATCGTCGAACCGCACGAAAACGACGTCATAGCCGGCCAGCGGCTTGCGGTTCCACGAACCGTGGCGGGCCACGAAAGCCCCGTTGGCGAAAGCATCGCCCATCAGGTTGCCGCCCGAAGAGAACAGCAGTCCCAGCGCCGCGGTGTGGGCGCCCAGCGCATATTCGGGCTTGCGCGTATATTCGGTCAGGAACTCGGGCATCGGGTCCTTCACGCGCCAGTCGATCACGTCCTTCCAGTAGACCCACGGCCAGCCATATTGCGCGCCCACCGGCACGTTGGTGAGGTAATCGGGCACCAGATCGGGGCCGAGCATGTCGCGCTCGTTCACCACGGTCCACAGCTCGCCAGTCGACGGATTAAGACCCATCCCGTTCGGGTTGCGCAAGCCCGCGGCGAACTGACGGCGGCTGCCGCTGGCAAGATCGATTTCCCAGATCGCGGCGCGCCCGGCTTCTTCGGTCATGCCGTTTTCGCCGATGTTCGACGCGGAACCCACCGCGACATAAAGCTTCTTGCCATCGGCGCTCAGCAGCAGGTTGCGCATCCAGTGGTTGCCGCCCGCCGGAAGGTCCATCAGCTTCTTCGGCTCGCCCGCCAGCGCCGTGGCGCCCGGCGCGAAATCGAAGGCCAGCACCGCGTTGTGATTGGCGATATAGAGCTTGCCCGCGCCCCAGGCCATGCCCGACGGCGAATCGAGGCCCTTTTCGCGGAAGGTAAAACGCTGTTCGGCCTTGCCGTCGCCATCGCCGTCGCGCAGCAGCACGATACGGTTGGGCGAAGCGTCGCCCGCACCGACGCGCTTCATCATCATGCCCATGACAAAGCCGGTCACCCCGCCACCCGATCGCGCCGGCGAATTGGTTTCCGTCACCAGCACGTCGCCGTTGGGCAGCGTCAGCAGCGTGCGCGGATGATCCAGCCCTTCGGCGAAGCGGCCGACCGCAAGTCCCTTCGCGGCGGCGGGCGCCTCTCCCGGCTTCCAGCCCACCGTCTTCGCCAGGCTGACGCTGGGTATCCGCTCGCTTTCGGCTTCCACCAGCAGCGGCTTCTTGCCCGATGTAGCATCGATGCTGCGATCGGACGGATTACCGTGCCAGATCCACGCCCCGAACGCGCCCAGCGCGAGGACGATGACCAGAACGGTGGCGAGCAGTTTGCGCTTTGCGGACATCATGCGCGAGAGATAGGCGCGCGCCGCCTAGGCGGCAACCGCCCAGTCGGCTAAGCACGCGCCACGATGCACGATTTCACGCCTTCCCCAACGCAAGACAAGGCCGCGCTCCATGCCGAACTGGCGCAGGCGGCCCAGGCGCTTGTCGCCGGAGAGAGCGACGCGGTCGCCAACATGGCCAATGTGGCGGCGCTGATCTGGCAATACCTGCCCGATCTCAACTGGGCCGGGTTCTATCGCCTGATCGGTGGCGAACTGGTGCTCGGGCCGTTCATCGGCAAGCCCGCCTGCATCCGCATTCCCCTGGGCCAGGGCGTCTGCGGCACGGCAGCCGCCGCCGCGCAGACCCGGCTCGTGCCCGATGTCCATGCCTTTCCGGGCCATATCGCCTGCGATGCGGCGAGCCGTTCGGAACTTGTCGTGCCGGTGCTGCGCGATGGCGCGGTGATCGCGGTGATCGATCTCGACAGCCCCTTGCCGGCGCGCTTCGACGCCGCCGATGCGGCCGGCATCGAAGCGCTGGCCAGCCGGATCGCCGCCGCCATCTGATCCTCGGTTCCGGCGCGCCGGAATCCCCCCCACAGCTTGCACCGAAACGGGACAGGCCCGCGATCGGTGCGCGCGCCGCCTTGGTTTCCCGCGCCTTGCGATGCTAAATGCCAAGTTAACGCCCGATGTGTCCGGGCCTGACAGGGGATTCCCATGCGCCTGCGTCCTTTCCTCCAGTATATCGCGGCCGGAGCGGCGCTTGCCGTTGCGGTTCCTGCGCTTGCCCACGATGGCCACCCGGCGGCAACGGCCGTTCCCGGAGCGGCGCCCACCGGCCCGGACACGCGCCCCGAATGGCGCGGTGACGCACCGCCGCCGGGTGCGCCCTATGCGCAAGCGCCACGGGCCGCCGATCCGCGCATGGCGGACTGGCGCGAAGGCTGGCTTGCCGATTGCCGCCGCCGTGCCGGCATCACCGACAACGGCCTGGGCGGTGCGGTGATCGGCGGCGTCGTGGGTGGCGTGCTGGGCAACCGGATCGCGGGGCACGGCAACCGCACCGTCGGCACGATCGCTGGTGCGGCGGTGGGCGCGGTAGCCGGCGCCGCGATCGACAAGGCCGAAGATAGCAGGCGCACGAAAGACCAGTGCGAGGCCTGGCTCGACAACTACTATGCCTCTTATGCGGCGGGCTATCCGGGGGCCTATCCTGGCTATGGCTATGCCGGCGGCGCTTATGGCTATCCGGCCTTCGCCTATGTGCCGGTGCAGACCGGTTGCTGCCAGCCGGCCCGGCCCAAGCCCGATTGCGTGGAAACGGTCGAATACGAATATGTCGACGCGCCGGTTCGCCGCACGCGCCACATCCGCCGCGCGCCGGACAAGCGCGTGCGGGTCGTCCCCGACAAGCGCATCCGCACCAACTGACACCACGCAAGAATGGCCCTGCGGCGACCTCTACGCGGCAGGGCCAATTTCAGAAATATTCATCTATACCAGTAACTTAAGGCGGATCAGATGCCCCCGCCGGTCAGCCGCTGGCACACTAGGTCAAGCTGATCGAGCGTGTGATAGCGGATCGTCACCGTACCCGATCGCGGGTCGACATCGGCATTGATCCGCACCGGCAATCCCAGGAATTCCTCAAGGTGCGCCTGCACCGCCGCGATATCGGCGTCGTCGGCCGAATTGCGATCCGCGCGCGCCTTGCGCGGCGGGTTGCTGGGCTGCGTCTGCCGGCGGACGATCCGTTCCACCTCGCGCACCGAAAGCTGCGCAGACACCGACTGCCGGGCAATGCCCACGGCATCGGCCACGCCGATCAGCGCGCGCGCGTGCCCCATCGACAGGCTGCCTTCCTCGACGAGGGCGATCACTTCTTCGGGCAGCGCGAGCAGGCGCTGGATATTGGCGACGTGGCTGCGGCTCTTGTCGACCATCCGCGCGATTTCGGCCTGGGTCAGCCCTTCGCTTTCGGCCAGCCGCTGATAGGCGCGCGCTTCCTCGATCGGGTTCAGATCCTCGCGCTGGAGATTTTCGATCAGCGCCAGCGCCATGACTTCGCGCTCGCCCAGCGTGCGGATGATCGCGGGAATTTCGTGCAATTGCGCACGCTGCGCCGCCCGCCAGCGCCGCTCACCGGCGACAAGCTGATAGCGCCCCTCGCCCAGCGGCCGCACGATGACCGGCTGGATCACCCCGCGCTGGGCAATCGACGCAGCGAGTTCATCGAGCGCGGCATCGTCGAAATAACGGCGCGGCTGCTCGGGATGCGGTTCGATCGCAGCGACGGCGAGGTTGGCAAGCCCCGTCGTCGGCGCGCTGGCCGCATCACCATCGGCGCGATCCGCTGCCAGCGGTTCTTCGCGGCGCGATTCGCCCAGCAACGCTCCCAGCCCGCGTCCCAAAGCCGGCGGCTTGCGCTTCGCCTGGCTGGCACCGACGGGCGGCACCGAGATGCGGATGATCGAATCGTCGCTCATGCCGCCTTCCTCTGCTTGGGCAAGCGGGCGATCAATTCGCGCGCCAACGCCATATAGGCGCGGCTGCCGGCGCAGGCGTGGTCATAGACCAGCGCCGGCAAGCCGTGGCTCGGCGCTTCGGAAAGCCGCACGTTGCGCGGGATCGTCGATTCGAACACCAGCGCGCCCAGGCACGAACGCACATCATCGGCCACCTGATCGGTCAGCCGGTTGCGACGGTCATACATCGTCAGCGCCACGCCGATGATTCCCAGATCGGCGTTGAAACGCTGCTGCACGCGCTCAACCGTCTGGAGCAACTGGCTCAACCCTTCGAGCGCGAAGAATTCGCACTGCAACGGCACCAGCAGCGTATCGGCGGCGGCCAGCGCGTTCAGCGTCAACAGCCCCAGCGACGGCGGGCAATCGATGAAGCAGATATCGTGGCCGGTATCCTGCGCCAGCGCGGTGCGCAGGCGATCGGTACGATTTTCGACCGCGACCAGTTCCACTTCGGCGCCCGAAAGATCGACCGTCGCCGGAATGATATCCAGCCCCGGGATGCGCGTCGGCTGCACGCAATCGGCCAGCGGCGCTTCATCGATCAGCAGATCATAAGACGAGCGGATGCGGTCTGCGGTGGCGATGCCGATGCCGGTGGAGGCATTCCCTTGCGGATCGAGATCGATCAGCAAGGTCTTCCAACCGGTGGCGGCCATGGCGGTGGCGATGTTGATCGCCGTCGTCGTCTTTCCGACTCCGCCCTTCTGATTGGCGATGGCAACGCGGATCACGAGGCTTTTCCCTTCCTGGCGTGAATCGTCCCGACGATGATACCCGATTGCGGATCGGTTAGCGATTGTTCCACGTGGAACTGATGGTGCCAATTTCGCAGCGACGCCAATTCTTGCGCCGCCGAAGCCCCCTTCGGCAACAGCCAAAGCGTGTCGCTTGTGGAAAATCGGGCGGAAAGATCGAGCAAGCGCTCCAGCGGTGCAAATGCCCGCGCGGAAATTACGCCAACGTCCTGCGCTGGTACAGCTTCAAGCCGTGTACCTAGCACGCGCGCGTGGGGCAGTCCGAGCATGGCGCAGGCGCGCTCCAGCCATTCGACCCGCCGCTTGCGCGATTCGACCATCAGCACGTCGCATTCCGGGCGCAGCGCTGCAATGACCAGTCCGGGGAAACCCGCCCCCGTGCCCAGGTCCAGCCAGGGCTCGGTTCCACGTGGAACATGCGGCAGCAATTGCGCGCTATCGACGATATGGCGCCGCCACACGTCATCCAGACTGGCAGCCGACACCAGGTTCTGGCGGCCATTCTCTTCGCGCAACAACGCGATCAGCGTCTCGATCCGGGCAAGCGCGGCATCGTCGCATTCGGGCAAGGCGCGCAGCCATTCCCGCGCTGCGCCTTCGCTATCGATCATGCCGCCAGCCGCCGCGCATGCACGAGCAGCGCCGCAAGCGCCGCCGGCGTAACGCCCGGAACGCGTGCCGCCGAAGCCAGCGTGGCCGGCTGGGCCTTCGAAAGCCGTTCCACCATTTCGCGCGAGAGGCCCGGTATCGCGGCATAGGGAAAGTCATCACCCAACGGCAGGGCATCGCTCGCCCGCAGATCGCGCAGTTCGCCCTCTTGCCGGGCAAGGTAGGGCGCGTAAGCCGCGTCCTCGGCCACTTCGCTGGCCAGATCGTTGTCCGCCAGCGTGGCCGGATCGATCCAGGGCGACAGCCCGGTCAGATCGACACCACCGAAGCGAAGCCATTCGCGCAAGGACAAGCGGCCGACATCAGCCCGAACCGGCAGTCCGGCCACAGCAAGGTCGTTACCCGAGACGACGCGATCGAGCGCTGCGTCCAGCGATGCGCGCTGGTCCTGCCGCTGTGCAAACCACGCGGCGCGTTCCGCTCCGACGCAGCCCGCCGCCAGTGCCAGCGGGGTGAGGCGGGTCGTGGCGTTGTTGGCGCGCAGGCGCAGACGATATTCGGCACGCGCAGTGAGCATGCGATAAGGCTCGCTCACCCCGTGCAGCGTCAGGTCATCGATCATAACCGCCATGTAGCTGTTGGCGCGATCGATCGGTGCGGGGGTGCGGCCCAGCACTTGCGCGGCGGCATTCATCCCGGCAATCAGCCCTTGCGCGGCGGCTTCCTCGTATCCGGTGGTGCCGTTGATCTGCCCGGCGCAGTACAGGCCCGGTATCGCCCGCAGCTCCAGGCTGGCACGCAAGGCACGCGGATCGATGTGATCGTATTCCACCGCATAGCCCGGCACGACCATCTCGACCCTTTCCAGGCCTTCCATCGTGCGCAGCATGGCCAGTTGCACATCGGCGGGAAGCGAGGTGCTGACCCCGTTGGGATAGACCAGATGCGTTTCCAGCCCTTCCGGTTCCAGGAAGATCTGGTGCCCGTCACGATCGGCAAAGCGGTGGATCTTGTCCTCGATTGATGGACAGTAGCGCGGCCCTTGCGCGCCGATCGCCCCGCTGAACAGCGGCGAACGATGCAGGTTCGCGCGGATCACATCGTGGCTGCGCGGATTGCTGCGCGTGATCGCGCAGAACAGTTGCGGGTTCGCGCGCGCGCCGGGCATGGCCGACATGCGCCAGGGATCGTGGTCTGAAGGCTGCTCGGCCAGTTGCCCCCAATCGATGGTTCGCCCATCCAGCCGGGGCGGCGTCCCGGTCTTCAGGCGCGCCATGGGCAAGTTGGTATCGCGCAACTGACGCGCCAAAAGCTGGGCCGAGGCTTCACCGATCCGGCCGCCGGTCATCCGCTCCTCGCCGCGAAACAGGGTCGCGCCCAGAAACGTGCCCGTGCACAGCACCACTGCCGCCGCGGCAATCGCCGTGCCATCGCCCATGGTAACGCCGGTGGCGCGGCCACCTTCCATGCGCAGCCCCGCCGCTTCGCCTTCGATCAGCGACAAGTCGCCCTGCTCCGCCAGCAGGCGGTGGATCGCCGCACGAAACAACGTGCGGTCCGCCTGGACGCGCGGCCCCTGCACCGCGCTGCCTTTCGACCGGTTGAGCATGCGATAGTGGATCGCGGCGGCATCGGCCGCGCGCGCGATCAGCCCGTCGAACGCATCGACCTCGCGCACGAGATGGCCTTTGCCCAAACCGCCGATCGCCGGGTTGCAGCTCATCGCGCCGATCGCGTCGAGCGTGAAGCTGACCAGCGCGACGCGCGCGCCCATCCGCGCGGCGACGGCCGCGGCCTCGACGCCGGCATGGCCGCCACCGATGACAATGATATCGAACGATCGCATGGCCGTGCCTTAGCCGAGAGCGGGACTCGGGTCAAAGCTCGGAAAGAACGCCGCGCATCTGTTCCACGTGGAACATCGCCCGTCACTCGGCCCCCATTACTTCCCGATGCAGAAGCGCCCGAACAGGGTGTCGAGCATGTCCTCGGTCGTCGCCCGCCCGACCAGCGAATCGAACGCCAGCCGCGCCAGCCGCAAATGCTCGGCGACAAGCAGCGGGTCGGAAAGCTGCTGCGCTCCGCTCAGCATCGCTTCCGCTTCCGCCAGCAAGCGCCGCTGCCGTTCACTGAGCGCCGCCTCGCCGGCACGCGGCAGTGCCTTGCGCGCGAAGTTTACAAGATCATCGCGCAGGGCACCCAACCCCTCCCCCGTCACCGCCGACAGGCGATGGCGCGCGATGGACTTGGCACAATGGCCCGGTCGGTCGACTTGCGCATCGATCTCCCAGCCCTGCTCCGGGCCTTGCCCTTCCCCGCCCAGCCACAGCACAAGATCGGCGCCATCCACTTGCTGGCGCGCCCGCTCCACGCCGATCACCTCGATCCGATCGTCCGCATCGTCGCGCAATCCGGCCGTATCGATGAACAGGAAAGGGATGCCCTCGATCGCCACGGGGCGCGTCAGCACATCGCGCGTGGTGCCGGCGACAGGCGCGGTGATGGCCGCTTCCGCTTCGACTAGGGCATTGAAAAGCGTGCTTTTTCCCGCATTGGGCGGGCCGGCAAGGACAACGCGCAGGCCTTCGCGCAAAGTCTCGGCGCGGGGCCGCGTCAGCCAGGCCGCAATGTCTTCGCGCAAGTCCGCCAGCGAGAGCACGAAATCGACCGGCAGCGCGGTCACGTCGTCCTCGTCGGCGAAATCGAGCACCGCTTCGACCATCGCCGATGCTTCCAGCACGCCGGCACGCCAGCGCTCCACCTGGCGGGAAAATTCACCCCCTGCCATGGCCAGCGCGCTGCGGCGTTGCAGTTCGGTTTCGGCGAACAGCAGATCGGCCAGCCCTTCGGCTTCGGCCAGATCGATCTTGCCATTCGCAAAGGCGCGGCGCGTAAACTCACCCGGCTGTGCGCGGCGCACGCCCGGCACGTGCGCCAGCGCGGCTTCGATCGCGGCGATCACCGCGCGTCCGCCATGGCAATGCAGTTCGGCCAGATCCTCGCCCGTCGCCGTGCCCGGTCCGGGCAACCACAGCACGAAAGCGCGATCGAGGACTTGCCCATCGGCATCGACAAGCGAACGGTAGCTAGCCCGCCGCGGCGGTGGCAACGAACCGGCCAGGCTGCGCAACGCATCGCCCGCCCGTGCCCCGCTGATGCGGATCACGCCGATCGCGGCCGGCGCCGCGCCACTCGACAAGGCGAAGATCGTATCCGCCATGATCGCGCCGTCAGTGCCCGGCGCGGCGCGGACTGGCCATCATTCAGTCGGAACCCTTGCGCGAAGACCGGCCCGCCGCCATGGCCGCCCCGCCCTGCATCAACTGTTCGAACATCTTCAAGCCCATCTGGCCCATCGGTGCGAGCTGCTTGGCGTATTCCTGAAGCTGATCGAAACTGCCGACGCCCTGCATCGCCTTGGCCACGGCATCGATATAGATCTCGTTCGCCTTGCTGACATCGGGCAGTCCCAGGAAACGACGGGCTTCCTCGGGCGTGCAATCGACTTCCAGGTTGACTTTCATGCCGTCCTCCACGTCGGAATCTTGGCACATTGCTGACACATGGCCTTGGCAATGTCCATCGTGCCTGCCTAGGTACGCACCGAAGTTCATCGAGGAGACCAAGGATGTCCACCAACACGCAAATCCCCACGCTGGATGGATCGGGCACGTTTCCCGCCTATGTGGCCAGGCCCGCCGGAACACCGCGCGGCGCGATCATCGTCATCCAGGAAATCTTCGGGGTGAATCCCGGCATCGTGCAGAAGGCCGATGACTGGGCCAGCAAGGGCTATCTCGCCGTCGCACCCGACGTGTTCTGGCGGCAGGAACCGGGTGTGGAGCTTGATCCCGATGTGCCCGAGCAGTTCGAGACCGCGCTGGGCTTCATGCAGAACCACGATTTCGACCTGGGCATCCAGGATATCGAAGCCGGGATTCACTGGATCCGGCGCGAGGCCGGCGTGCCCAAGGTCGGGCTGGTTGGCTTCTGCATGGGCGGGCGGATCGCCTACCTTGCCGCGACGCGCACCGATCTTGATGCTTCGGTCGGCTATTACGGCGTCGGTATCGACCAGTTGCTGCATGAATCGCACGCCATCGCCAAGGCGCTGCTGCTGCACATCCCCACCGCCGATGGCTTCGTTTCGCCCGAAGCGCAAAAGGCGATGCACGCAGGGCTGGATGGCAATCCGCACGTCACGCTGTTCGATTACGAAGGCCTTGACCACGGCTTTGCCGATACGTTCGGCGCGCGCCGTGACGAAACTGGCGCGCAGCTTGCGGACCAGCGCACTGCCGATTTCTTCGCCCAGCACCTGGGCTGAGCCCTATCGCGCCGGCCGCCCTGTCCCGCCAGTGTGGGGACGAGGTGGCCGGCACCCGTCCCCCACACTGGCCAGCGCTCAGGCCATGGCCATGGCGTATGGGGCGACTTCGTGGAAGCCTTCCCAGATCATCTTCAGCGCCACGTAGATGATGACGGCGAGGCCGACCCAGCCGATCCAGCGATAGCGTTCGATATATTTGGCGATGATGTTCGCCGCGATGCCCATCAGCGCCACCGCGAAGATCAGCCCGACGATCAGGATGCCGGGATGTTCGCGCGCCGCGCCGGCAACCGCCAGCACGTTGTCGAGGCTCATCGAAACGTCGGCGATCGCCACAGACCAGGCCGCCGCGGCGAAGCTCTTGGACGCCATGACGCCCGAATGCTCGTCGCCTTCGACTTCGGGCGAACCGGGCGAGCTGACCGCGCCGCTATGGCCGCGAATGTCGCGGTACATGCGCCAGGCCACCCACAGCAGCAGGATGCCGCCGGCCAGCACCAGCCCGACAATGCCGAGCAGCCACGATACCGTCAGCGCGAAGATCAAACGCAGCACCAGCGCCGCGAGGACGCCGATGACGATCACCTTCTTGCGCGGGCTATCGGGCAGGCCCGCCGCCAGCGCGCCGACGACGATGGCGTTATCGCCGGCCAGGACCACGTCGATCAGCAGAACCTGCACGAAGGCGGCAAAGGCCGCCGGCGTGCCGATATTCGAAAAATCGGTGACGATGTGATCCCAGATATCGCCGAACGCGATCGAAGGCGCCGCCGCAGCAAGGGTTAGGAGAATATCCTGCACTAACAATCGCCCTTACTGGTTCATCGATGCGAAGAAATCTTCGTTGGATTTGGAATCCTTCATCTTGTCGAGCAGGAATTCCATCGCGTCGATCGTGCCCATTTGCATGAGGATGCGGCGCAGCACCCACATCTTCGACAACTGGTCCTTCGCCACGAGGAGTTCTTCCTTGCGCGTGCCAGACTTGCCGACATCGAGCGCGGGGAAGATGCGCTTGTCGGAAACCTTGCGATCGAGGACGATTTCCGAGTTGCCCGTGCCCTTGAACTCTTCGAAGATCACTTCGTCCATGCGGCTGCCGGTATCGATCAGCGCGGTGGCGATGATCGACAGCGAACCGCCTTCCTCGATGTTGCGCGCGGCGCCGAAGAAGCGCTTGGGGCGTTGCAGCGCGTTGGCATCG
>JADLHU010000023.1 GCA_020848655.1 Novosphingobium sp. | reverse complement strand
CAGCATCTTCGGTTCGAAGAGCTATCCGCTGTGGGCAGGCGTGCAGGGCGCGCTGGTGCAGTGGTGGTACGGCCACAACGCCGTGGGCTTCTTCCTGACCGCCGGCTTCCTGGCGATGATGTACTACTTCGTGCCCAAGCAGGCCGAACGCCCGATCTACAGCTATCGCCTGTCGATCATCCACTTCTGGGCGCTGATCTTCCTCTATATCTGGGCGGGTCCGCACCATCTTCACTACACCGCGCTGCCCGATTGGGCGCAGACGCTGGGCATGGTCTTCTCGATCATGCTGTGGATGCCAAGCTGGGGCGGCATGATCAACGGCCTGATGACGATGAACGGCGCCTGGGACAAGGTCCGCACCGATCCGATCATCCGCATGATGGTGATGAGCCTGGCCTTCTACGGCATGAGCACCTTCGAAGGCCCGATGATGTCGATCAAGTCGGTCAACAGCCTGTCGCACTATACCGACTGGACGATCGGCCACGTGCATTCCGGCGCGCTGGGCTGGAACGGGATGATCACCTTCTCGGCGATCTATTACCTGGTCCCGCGCCTGTGGGCACGCCAGCGGCTCTACAGCCTGCGCTGGGTCAACTGGCACTTCTGGCTCGCGACCGTGGGCATCGTGTTCTACGCCGCCTCGATGTGGGTGGCCGTGATCACCCAGGGCCTGATGTGGCGTGAATATGGGCCGGACGGCTACCTGGTGAACACGTTCGCCGAAACCGTGGCCGCGCTGCACCCGATGTTCCTGCTGCGGGCCTTCGGCGGGCTGCTCTACCTCTCGGGCGCCGCGATCATGACCGCCAACGTCTGGCTGACCATCCTGGGCAAGCAGCGCGAGGAAGCGCCGCTGCGCCAGGCCGCCTACGACCCGGCGGCCGACCGTCCGCTCGCTCCCGTTCCTGCCGAATAAGGGCTTTGTGACATGACCACGCATTCACCCGTGCTCGAAACCCACAAGAAGCTGGAGCGCAATGTCACGCTGCTGGGCCTGTTCGCTTTCCTGGCGGTGGCCATCGGCGGCATCGTGGAGATCGCGCCCCTGTTCTGGATCGACAACACGATCGAGAAGGTAAAGGGGGTGCGGCCCTACACGCCACTGGAGCAGGCCGGGCGCGACATCTTCATCCGTGAAGGCTGCTACAACTGCCACAGCCAGATGATCCGCCCGTTCCGCGACGAGGTCGAGCGCTATGGCCACTACAGCCTGGCCGCGGAAAGCATGTACGACCATCCGTTCCAGTGGGGTTCCAAGCGGACGGGGCCCGACCTGGCCCGCGTCGGTGGCCGCTATTCGGATGAATGGCACGTCCAGCACCTGAAAGACCCGCGTTCGGTGGTGCCCGAATCGATCATGCCGCCTTACGCCTTCCTGGCGGATCGCGACCTCGATCCCGGTGACATGACCGCCGATCTCACCGCGCTCTATCGCGTCGGCGTGCCTTATTCGAAGGTCGATCTGGCCAAGGCCAATGAAGATCTCAAGGCCCAGGCCGATCCCGATGCGGACACCACCGATCTCGTGAAGCGCTATCCCAAGGCGCAGGCGCGCGATTTCGATGGCGATCCCAAGCGGCTGACCGAAATGGACGCGCTGGTCGCCTACCTTCAGGTGCTGGGCACCATGGTCGACGTGAACAGCGCGGCCGCGCAGGAGGATCTCGCCCAGGAGAAGGGCCGGTGAGCCTGCATTCCACATATGACGCGCTACGGCACTTTGCCGATAGCTGGGGCCTTGTGGCCATGTCGGTGGCGTTCCTTGTCCTTGCCGCCTGGCCGTTCCGGCCCGGCGCCCGGAAAACCAACGAGGCCGCCGCCCGCATGATCTTCGAAAGTGACGACCATGGCGAATGACAAGCGCATCGACGACGCGACCGGCGTCGAAACCGTCGGCCACGAGTGGGACGGCATCGAGGAACTGAACAACCCGCTGCCGCGCTGGTGGCTGTGGACCTTCTACCTCTGCATCGTGTTCGCGATCGGCTATGCGGTGGTCTATCCGGCCATCCCGCTGGCTCATTCGGGCACCAAGGGCCTGTGGGGCTGGTCCAGCCGCGGCCAACTGGCGAACGAGACGGCCGCCGCGCAGGCGCAGCGTGCTCCGTTGATCGCCAAGCTCGCGGCCACCCCGATCGAGAAGCTGCCCGATGATCCGGCGCTGATGCAGGCGGCGGTATCGGGCGGACGGGCTGCCTTCCGCGTCAATTGCGTGCAGTGCCACGGCGCGGGCGCGGCGGGCGTGGCCGGGCTTTATCCCAACCTCAACGACGACGACTGGCTGTGGGGCGGCAACCTGAAAGAGATCGAGCAGACGATCACCCACGGCATCCGCCAGCCCGGCGACGACAAGACCCGCAACAGCCTGATGCCTTCGTTCGGGCGCGACAGCCTGCTGACCGGAGAGCAGATCGCCGACGTGACCAGCTATGTCCGGTCGCTGTCCGGTCTGGAAAAGGGCAGCGCGTCCGCCGCGCGCGGCGCGGGCCTGTTCGCGGCCAACTGCGTGGCCTGCCATGGCACGGACGGCAAGGGCCTGCGCCAGTTCGGCGCGCCGAACCTGACCGACGCGATCTGGCTTTATGGCAGCAGCCGCGACGCCATTGGCGCGACGCTGACCAACGCCCATGCCGGGGTCATGCCGGCCTGGACCAGCAAGCTCGATCCGGTGACGATCAAGATGCTGGCGGCCTATGTGCACTCGCTGGGCGGCGGCGAGGACTTCGCTCCGGCCGTTGTGGCGAGTGGCGCGCCCGTTCCGGCGGCGGCGCCTTCCGCGGAGGCTTCGGCCCATGCCAAGCCCTGAACCGGGCAGCGGCGGCGCCCTGCTCTACGAGAAGCGGCAAGGGGTCTACCCCAAGGCGGTCGATGGACCCTTCCGCCGCTTCAAGTGGCTGTGGATGGCGCTGACGCTGGCCGTTTACTACATCACCCCGTGGCTGCGGTGGGATCGGGGGCCTTATGCCCCCGACCAGGCTGTGCTGATCGACCTGGCTCACCGCCGCTTCTACATGTTCAGCATCGAGATCTGGCCGCACGAGTTCTATTTCGTCGCGGGCCTCCTCATCATGGCGGGGATCGGGCTGTTTCTCGTCACCAGCGCGGTGGGCCGGGCATGGTGCGGCTATTCCTGCCCGCAGACGGTGTGGACCGACCTGTTCCAGCATGTCGACCGGCTGATCGATGGCGATCGCAATGCCCAGATCCGCTTGCAGAAAGCGCCGTGGACGGCCGAAAAGATCGGCAAGCGCGCGCTCAAGTGGTCGATCTATCTGGTCATCAGCTTCTGGACCGGCGGCGCCTGGATCATGTACTTCGCCGACGCGCCAACGCTGGTGCGCGAATTCTGGACCGGCAACGCCGCGCCGATCGCCTATTCCACCGTCGCCGTGCTCACCGTCACCACGTTCGTGCTGGGCGGGTTCATGCGCGAACAGGTGTGCATCTACATGTGCCCCTGGCCGCGCATCCAGACCGCGATGCTCGATGAAAAGTCGCTCACCGTCACGTACAAGGACTGGCGCGGCGAACCGCGCGGCAGCGTCAAGCAAGCCAGGCAGTCTTCGGTGCCGCTGGGCGATTGCGTCGATTGCAACCAGTGCGTCGCGGTCTGCCCCACCGGGATCGACATCCGCGAAGGGCCGCAGATCGGCTGCATCACTTGCGCGCTGTGCATCGATGCCTGCGACGGCGTGATGACCCAGCTTGGCCGCCCGCGCGGGCTGATCGATTACGCCACGCTGGAAGGCTGCGCGCAGGAAAAGGCCGGCGGCCCGCCCGAAGCGATCGTCAGGACGATCTTCCGCCCGCGCACGATGATCTATCTGGGCGTCTGGGCGGCGATCGGCGCGGCGTTGCTGTTCGCGCTGGGCGTGCGCCGGCACCTCGACATCTCGGTGGCCAAGGATCGCAACCCGCCCTTCATGCTGATGAGCGATGGCAGCGTGCGCAACGCCTACACCGTCAAGCTGCGCAACATGGAAGGCCGCCCGCGCGACATGGTCATCACGCTGGTCGGCGCGCCCACCGCCGTGATGTGGAGCGATGACATGCCCCGGTCCGAAGCCTCGCGCGCACTGCGCCGCCGCGTCGGTGCCGATCTTGCCGCCGCGGTGCGCGTCTATGTGATCGCGCCCGCCGGCACGCCCGCGCAGGACATCACCTTCACGCTGCGCGCGCAGGACGAAAAATCTGGGGTCGGGGCCGAAGCCGATACCCACGCCACCCGCTTCGACGCTCCCGGAGAGACATCATGACCACGCGCCCGCCCGGTCCCTTCAACGGCCGCCACATGACCGCCATCCTCGTCGCGTTCTTCGCGGTGGTGATCGCGGTCAACGTGCTGATGGCGCGGTTCGCCATTTCCACCTTCGGCGGGGTGGTGGTGGAAAACTCCTACGTTGCCAGCCAGCACTTCAACCGCTGGCTCGATGAAGCGCAAAGCGAAAAGGCGCTGGGCTGGAACGCCGCGCTGGCGCGCGGCGCGGGGGATCGCGTGGCGGTGACGCTGGCCGGCCTTCCCGCCGGGGCCGTTCCCGCCGTCTCCGCCGTCGCCCGGCATCCGCTGGGCCGCCTGCCCGACCAGGCGCTGGTCTTCGCGCCGCTGGGCGGGGGCCGCTTCGTGTCGACCACGCCGCTGCCGGCCGGGCGCTGGCGGCTGCGCCTGGACGTGCGCGCCGATGGCCACGTGTGGCGCCATGAAGGCGACGTGCTGTGACCGCCTCGGCCCGCGCTGCGCACGGCGTTGTCGAAACCACCGTGCTGATCGTGCCCGGCATGCACTGCGCCGGCTGCATGGCGAAAGTGGAGCGCGGGCTTCAGGCCGTGCCCGGCGTTGCATCGGCGCGCGTCAACCTTTCGGCGCGGCAAGTGCGGGTGGATCACGATGCGGCTCTTGGCGTGCCCGCGCTCGTCAATGCGCTGGAACAGATCGGCTTTGCCAGCCAGCCGCGCGACGAGGACATGGTGCGGCCGCCATCGGCGGTGAAGCCGCTGCTTGCGCCGCTGGCCGTGGCGGGCTTCGCCTGCATGAACGTGATGCTGCTTTCGGTCAGCATCTGGTCGGGCGCCGAAGGCGCGACGCGCGAACTGTTCCACTGGCTTTCGGCGATGATCGGGGTTCCCGCGATCCTCTATGCCGGCCGGCCGTTCTTTGCATCGGCCTGGGGGGCGCTGAAGCACTGGCGCACCAACATGGACGTGCCGATTTCGATCGGCGTCACGCTGGCCACCGCGCTCAGTGTCTATGAAACCGCGACGGGCGGCCATGACGCCTGGTTCGACGGCACGCTGATGCTGCTGCTGTTCCTGCTGGCGGGGCGCACGCTGGATGCGATGATGCGCGATCGCGCGCGCGCCGGGGTCGATTCGCTGCTGCGCCAGGCCGCGCCCGGGGCCATGGTCATCGCGCCCGGCGGCGGGCTGGACTGGGTGCCCGCGCGCGATCTGGCGCCCGGCATGCTGATGCGCGTCGCCGCCGGCGAACGGCTTGCCGCCGATGGCGAGATCGTGTCGGGCGCCAGCAACCTCGACCAGTCGCTGCTGACCGGCGAAAGCGCGCCGGTGCCCGCCACGATGGGCGACATCGCCCATGCCGGCACCCTGAACATCGATGCGCCGATCGACGTTTGCGTCACCGCCGCCGGGCACGACACGTCGCTGGCCGAAATCGCGCGGCTGATGGAAGCGTCGGGGCAGGCGCGCTCGGCCTATGTGCGCATCGCCGATCGCGCCTCGCGCATTTATGCGCCGGCCGTGCACACGCTGGCGCTGGCCAGCTTCATCGGCTGGATGCTGATCGGGGCGGGCGCCTATCATTCGGTGGTCATCGCCATTGCCGTGCTGATCATCACCTGCCCTTGCGCGATTGGGCTGGCCGTGCCCGTGGCGCAAGTCGTCGCCTGCGGGGCGCTGATGCGCGCGGGCGTGATGGTCAAGGATGGCAGCGCGCTTGAACGGCTGGCCCGGATCGACCGCGCGCTGATCGACAAGACCGGATCGCTGACCCTGGGCCAGCCCACGCCCGATCCGGCGGCGCTGGCCGCGCTGCCGGCCGACGAGGCGCAAGTCGCGCTCGCGCTCGCATCGCACAGCCGCCATCCGCTGTCGCGCGCGCTGGCCGGGGCGCTGACCGCGCAACGGGTCAGCGTCGTGCCGCTGGCCGATGTGGAGGAAGTGCCCGGCTATGGCGTGCGCGCCCGTTGGCAGGATCGCGCCGTGGCGCTGCGCCGGCCCGATGCGGCAGGCACCAGCGCCGCCGTGCTCGATATCGCGGGCAGCCCGGCGCGGCTTATCCCCTTTGCCGACCGGCTGCGCCCCGATGCGGATAATGCGCTGGCGTGGTTGCAGGCGCTGGGCGTCGAATGCTCGATCCTGTCGGGCGACAACGTGCGCGCCGTGGCCGATGTAGCGCGCGCCACGGGGCTGACCGCGCAGGCCGCCGCCAGCCCGGCCGACAAGCGCGATGCCATCACCCGGCTCCAGCGCGCCGGCCGCGCGGTGCTGATGGTGGGCGATGGGCTGAACGATGGCCCGGCGCTGACCGCCGCCGACGCCTCGATCGCGCCCGGCTCGGCCAGCGACGTCGGCCGGCAGGCGTCGGACTTCGTGTTCCTGGGCGATTCGCTCTTGGCGCTGCCCCGCACGGTGCTGGCGGCGCGGCGCACGATGCGCGTGGTGCGCCAGAACTTCGTCCTTGCCATCGGCTACAACGTGCTGGCCGTGCCCTTGGCGATCATGGGGCTGGTGACGCCGCTGGTCGCCGCCATCGCCATGTCGAGCAGTTCGCTGATCGTCATCGCCAATTCGCTGCGCCTGGCCCGGCAACCGCGCGCGAGGGCCACGCGATGACCGGCCTCGGCATCCTGTTGCCCATCGCGCTCGGCATGGGCCTGTTCGGGCTGGCGGCCTTCTTCTGGGCGCTGAAGCGCGGCCAGTTCGATGATCTCGAAGGCGCGGCCAACCGCATTCTCATCGATGATGAAGGGCCAGACCCGTCATGAAGCTGGTATCCCTGTTCGGCCTGATCGCGATGATCCCGGCGGCGCTCAACGCCAGCGCCCCGCCATCGTCCGCGGGCGCGATCACCGTCCTGCTGTGCCGCGGCAACGGCGTGGCGGAAACGGTCACCGTGCCGCTGCGCGGCGGGGCGCCGCTGCCCGGCCACGGCGACGATGGCGGCGGCTGCTGCGCTAAGGGATGCCACGCGGCCGGTTCCAGAAAACGCGGTGGCGCCTGCCATAATTGACCGGCCGCAATGAAGTGGCCGGCGATCATGGCGATAAGCGCCGCATGTGGCCTTATCATCCCGATCTGCTGGCGGCCCCGGTGCCGCGGTACACCAGCTTTCCCACTGCGGCCGAATTCGGCGATGGCGTGGGTGCTTCGGATTTCGCGGCTTCGCTGGCGCGGGTCGAAGGCGATGTCTCGCTATACGTCCACATTCCCTTCTGCGAGGCGATCTGCTGGTATTGCGGCTGCAACACCAGCCGCAACAACCGGCGCGACCGGATGTCGGGCTATCTCGATTCGCTCCACCGCGAAATCGCACTGGTCGGCCAGATGCTGCCCGCCGGCACGCGGGTGCGGCGCATCGCGTTTGGCGGCGGCAGCCCCAACGCGATCACGCCGACCGATTTCGTCCGCCTGTTCCTGTCGCTCACGCAGTTCATGCCGCTGGCCGATCCGGTCATCTCGATCGAACTCGATCCGCGCTCGCTTGACGCACCGTGGGCGGCGGCGCTCGCCGGGGTCGGCGTCAGCCGCGCCAGCCTGGGCGTGCAGACGTTCGAACCGGGCCTGCAGGAAGCCATCGGCCGCGTGCAGCCGGCACACCTGATCGAAAGCTGCACCGCGCTGTTGCGCGGCGCGGGGATAACCTCGCTCAATTTCGATCTGATGTACGGCCTGCCCGGCCAGACCGGGGCGGACCTTGCATTGACGCTCGACCAGGCCAGCGCGCTGGGGGCGGATCGCATCGCGCTGTTCGGCTATGCCCACGTGCCGCACCTGATCCCGCGCCAGCGCCGCATCGATGCCTCGGCGCTGCCCGATCAGGCCGTGCGCTTCGCCATGGCCGCGCAAGGGCATGCCCGCCTGCTGGACGATGGCTATGCGCCGGTCGGCTTCGATCACTTCGCGCTGCCCGGCGATCCGCTGGCGCAAGCCGCGCTGACCGGGCACCTGCATCGCAATTTCCAGGGCTTCACCGATGACGCCGCGCCGGTGCTCATCGGCCTTGGCGCTTCGGCGATCAGCAGCTTTCCCGATCTGCTGGTCCAGAACGAGAAGAACGCCGGGCGCTATCGCATGATGCTGTCGCAGGATCGGCTGCCGTCCAATCGCGGCATCCGCCGCTCTGCCGACGATCGGCTGCGCGGCGCGATCATCGAAAGCCTGCTCTGTTCGGGACGGGCCGAACTGCCGGGTGCGCTGCTGCGCGAAGCGGCGCATCGGCTCGATTCGTTCGTGCGGCATGGCCTGCTGTCGTTCGCGGACGATATGCTGGTCATCGCGCCGGCCGGCCTGCCTTATGCGCGGACGATCGCGGCCAGCTTCGATCCGTGGCGCCAGCAGGCTGGCGGCCGGTTCAGTTCAGCGGTGTGAGGGGGCGCAAGCGAAGGTCGGCCTTTCGTTCGGTAAACTACGGTCCTTCGGTAAACTACGGATACCCGACGAGCGCTCGTCCGGTCGATAAGCCGCGCATGACGCAGGCTATCGACGAGGCGGAAAAGAACATGAGTGCATGCGCGCAGTGCAGTGTCCGCGACGCGGCGATCTGCCAGTCCCTGTCCGAAACCGATCTTGACGCGCTGAACCGCATCGGCCGCCGCCAGACCATCAAGCGCGGCCAGACGGTGTTGTGGCAGGGCGACGAATCGCTGTTCGTGGGCAATGTCATCGAAGGCGTGCTCAAGCTGTCGGCGTCCACGATGGATGGCCGCGACCAGACGCTGGGCATCATGTTCCCCAGCGATTTCATCGGCCGCCCCTTTGGCCCGACCAGCAACCATTCGGTGATCGCGCTGACCGACGCGCGCATCTGCACGTTCGCGCGCGGATCGTTCGACGAATTCGCGCAAGAGCATCCCGATCTTGAGCACCGCCTGCTCCAGCGCACGCTGACCGAGCTTGACCGCGCGCGCAACTGGATGCTGCTGCTTGGCCGCAAGAGCGCTGGCGAGCGCGTCGCCGCCTTCCTTCTCGAAATGGCCACGCGCCTCGACGCCGGGCCGCGCAAATGCGCCAACGACGACGATACCGCCGGCCGTGACGTGGCCCCGCTGCGTTTCGAACTGCCCTTCGGACGGCAGGACATCGCAGACCTGCTTGGCCTCACCATCGAAACGGTCAGCCGCCAGATCACCAAGCTGCGCGATGAAGCCGTGATCAGCACCCCTGATCGCCGTACCATCGTCGTCCTCGATCCCGACGCGCTGGAAATCGCCGCGGGGGATTGAGCGGGCGGGTCTACGGCAACAGCACCGCCGCGCCGACGAGTTCGCCCGAACGCAGCCGCGCCAGCGCGGTGTTGGCTTCGGCCAGGGCAAAGATCTCGGTCACGATATGGAGATCGGCCTGTGCAGCCGTCGCGAAGAACGATGTGCCGTCCTCGCGCGTGAGGTTGGCGACCGACAGGATCTGCCGTTCCTCCCACAAGTCGGCATAAGGAAAGGCCGGGATGTCGCTCATGTGGATGCCGGCGCAGACCACGCGGCCGCCCTTGCGCACGGCTTTCAGCGCCAGCGGCACCAGCGCGCCAACCGGCGCGAAGATCAGCGCCGCGTCGAGCGGTTCGGGCGAAGGTTCGGTCGATGCGCCGGCCCAGGCGCAGCCCAGCGAGCGAGCAAAGGCCTGCCCGGCCGTGTCGCCATCGCGGGTGAAGGCGAAGACCTCGCGCCCCTGCCACACCGCGACTTGCGCCAGGATGTGAGCCGCCGCGCCGAAACCGTAAAGGCCGATGCGCGCACCGTCTCCGGCCAGCCGCAAGGCGCGCCAGCCGATCAGCCCGGCGCAAAGCAGCGGCGCGGCTTCCACGTCCGAAAAACGATCGGGCAGGGCAAAGCAGAAATGCGCGTCGGCCACGACATGCGTGGCATAGCCGCCATCGCGCGTGGCGCCGGTGAATTGCGGCGTATCGCACAAGTTCTCGGCACCCGATGCGCAATAGGCGCAGTGGCCGCACGTGTGCCCCAGCCACGGCACGCCAACGCGCTGGCCGCGTGCGAAACCGCTCACCCCGGCGCCCGCTTCCAGCACCCGGCCGACGATCTCGTGCCCTGGCACGATCGGGTAGCGCGCCGGAACCTCGCCATCGAGGACGTGAAGATCGGTGCGGCAGACCCCGCAGGCCGAAACCGCGATCAGCACTTCGCCGGGGCCGGGGCGGGGCACCGGGCGTTCAACCCGTCGCAGCGGTCTGTGCGGCGCGTCGATCTGCATCGCGATCATGGTGGTGGCAGGCATCAGGAGCGCTTTCCTCAGGGATTCGGCATCATGGACATGGCCCGGCGAACGCAAAGGGCATATCATGTGGCCCGGTTCTTCGCATCGGTGGCGCCCGCGCCCTATCCGTAACATTGCGCATGGCGCGGGCGGGTTTCGGGTAGCTACACCGGTCCCAACTCTGGAGGCGACGATGAAGAACATTTTGCTGCTGGTTCATGACGATGCCGGACAGGAAGCGCGCGTGCAGGTTGCGCTGGATCTGACCCGGGCGCTTGACGGCCATCTGACGTGCATCGATGTTTCCGTGCCCGTCGCCGCCGTGGGCGAATACAATGCCGCCGTCGCCGAAGTGATGCTGATCGAGGTGGAGCACAAGCGCGAGGCGGACAATCGCGCGCGTCTGGAGGGCCGCCTTGCCGGAGAGGGGATCGCGTGGACCTGGCGCGACACCACCGACACGCTGGCCGATGGCGTGGTCGATGCCGCCGCGCTGGCCGATCTCATCGTACTGAACCGCCGGCTGGACAGCGCATCGCACCCCGACATGCGCGACGTGACCAGCCGCGTGCTGATGCAGGCGCGCAAGCCGGTGCTGGCGGTGCCCGACAGCCAGCGCGGATTGAAACTTGATCGCGTGCTGGTGGCGTGGGACGGGCAGGGCGCGGTGGCCGAAACGCTGCGCGCCGCCGTGCCGCTGCTGAAGCTGGCGCGCGAGGTGGCGATCCTGACCGTCGATGATGGATCGGTGCGCACTCCGCCGACCGAGGCCGCCGAATATCTCTCGCGCCATGGCATCCATCCCGAAATCCGCATCGTCGAGGATCGCAAGACCCAGCCCGACGCGGTGATCGCCGCCGAGGCGGAGCGCTTCGCTGCCGACTATGTGGTGATGGGCGCCTATAGCCACGGCCGCCTGGTCGAAGTCCTGGGGGGCGTGACCAAGCGGTTGCTGGGCGCCAGCAAGCTGCCGCTGCTGCTGGGGCGCTGAACGCACCGCCTGCCTTCGATCAGCCCGGAAGCAGGCGGTCCAATGCGAGTCCGGCCAGCGCGCAGACCGCCAGCACGCGCACCACGCCCCAGCGGGCCTTGAAGACCAGCGCGGCGGCCAGGATGGCCAGCATCGCGGCCGGCCAGTCCACGCTGGCCGGGTCGGGCACGGTCAGGTGCAGGGGGCCGGCCGAAATGGGCCGCAGCCGCGTGAACAGCACGTGCAGCCCGAACCACAGCGCCAGATTGGCGATCACGCCGACCACGGCGGCGGTCAGCGTGGCCA
Source organism: Novosphingobium sp. (assembly GCA_020848655.1). Lineage (GTDB taxonomy): Bacteria > Pseudomonadota > Alphaproteobacteria > Sphingomonadales > Sphingomonadaceae > Novosphingobium. The sequence continues at coordinate 17,209 of JADLHU010000023.1, read as the reverse complement.
GCCCGCCCTTCAGGCGCGGCGCATGGGCCATCCGCTCTATCCACGGGGCCAGCGCGAAGATCCACAGGAAGCTGGGCGTGAACGTGACCCAGGTGGTCAGCGCCGCGCCCAGCAGTCCGGCCAGCAGCGGAGAAAACGGTTCGGGCGCGCGGAAGGCGGCTAGATAGCCGACGAACTGGGTGACCAGGATCAGCGGCCCCGGCGTCGTTTCGGCCAGGCCCAGCCCGTCGGCCATTTCGCCCGGCGCCAGCCAGCCCATCTGCTGCACCGCCTGCTGCGCCATGTAGGCAAGGACGGCATAGGCGCCGCCAAACGTCACCACGGCCAGTTTGGAAAAGAACGCGCCGATCTGCCACAGCACGTGATCGTGGCCCAGGAATACCAGGATCGCCACCATCGGCAGTGCCCAGATCGCGCCGCCGATGGCGATCACGCGCAGCGTCGCCAGCCATGGGCGCGGCGCGGCGGCGGGCGGCGCGCCCATGGGTTTCAGCGCCAGCCAGTGCGGACGCAGCGCGGCCACCGCCATGCCGATCGCGCCCGCGCCCAGCACGACCAGCGGAAACGGCAGGTTGAACAGCGCCAGCGCCAGGAAGGCAGCCGCGGCGATCGCGCCCTTGAACCGGGTGTCGAGCGCCCGCCCGCCGACGCGCAGCAGCGCCTGGGCGACGATCGCCAGCACCGCCGCCTTGATCCCCAGGAACAGCGCGGCGAACCAGTCCAGCCGGGCGGCATAGGCATAGAGCGTGGACAGTCCCAGCATCAGCACCGCGCCGGGCAGGATGAACAGCAGCCCCGCCGCCAGTCCGCCGCGCACCCCGTGCAGCTTCCAGCCGATCCAGGTGGCCAGTTGCTGGGCTTCGGGGCCGGGCAGCAAGTGGCAGAAGTTCAGCGCGTGGAGGAATTCGCCCTCGGCGATCCAGCGCCGGTCGTCCACCAGTTCGCGATGCATCAGCGCGATCTGGCCGGCCGGGCCGCCAAAGCTGATGCAGCCGATCCGCGCGCAGACGCGCACCAGTTCGGCAAAGGCGGGCGATGCGGCGGGCGGCGGATCGATGTCCCGAACCGGGTTGATTGTGGGTGCATCAGTGTTCATGCATCGCGTTCCTTGCCCATGGCCATGCCCCTTGGCCCGCCGGGGGCGGGGCCTTCAGGCAACGCTTGGGCGCCGATGCGAACGGCCGCCTGATCGGGAGGTTGCTTTGCCCCGATGCAGCCTGCCTAACCCAGGTTCCCCGCCAGTGGCAAGCGCGTGCATCGCGGCCCGCAACAAGCCTTGCTTGGCGGGGCACAAGCAAAGGTTGGATTGACCATACATTATTCTATCAAATAAGTAGAGATTAATCCGCACGGACATCCGGTGATCAGGCCGGCCGTGCATCACCAGGACCTGATCCGCGGCTTTTGACCGGGAAGCAGCTTGCTCCGCGTAACCAACGGCTAAAGCGCGCGATGCTGGGGCGACACCGCAAGGCTTCGCGTTCCCCTCTCCAACAGCGATGAGGTGAAGCGATGCGAATGTACAAAACCAGCAGCGGCTGACCGCCGTTTGCCCGATCCCGCCAGTGCGGCCGGGCAGCAGCCTTCAGCGCATCCCGGCGCCGGCCCGACACCGACCCGGTCAACCGCTCGCCCCGGCGCACCCTTGCGCTTATTGCCTGCTGCCCGGCCGCACGAGGGACCATGATCGGTCTCGCATGCGGCCGGCGCGTTCGTGGTGTTCAGCGTCCGGCGCGCGCCAGGCGGCGTCCGGTCACCAGGGTCTGCCCCGCGAACAGCACGATCAGGATGATACCGACCGATCCGACGAAGACATCGAAGCCAAAGAGCGAGCCGGAGTGGTTGCGCCCCACGCCCTGCACCATCATCAGCACGGTCAGCCCGATCAGCAGGAAGCGCAGTTCGGTCGGCCCGGCGGACAGGTAGGAAAGCTTCAATTCGCCGATGACCCGGGCCGACAGGAAGGCGTGGATCGACAACAGCAGGTAGCCCGACAGCGCGATCAGCGCCACGTCCATGCGCACGAACGGGCTGGCGCCCATTCCGGCCAGGATCAGCAGTGTGGCCAGGCCATCGCAACTGTGATCGATGAAATAGCCATAGGACGGCCGCTCGATCGCGCGATAGCGGGCAAGGCTGCCATCCATCGAATCGCCGAACCACTGGAGCACGTATCCGGCGATCGACAGGCCCAGCCAGCCCACCGCAAGGTTGCTGGCGGCATACCCCGCGAAGATCGCGCAGGCGCCGATCATACCGATCGTGGTGAGATGGTCGGGCATGATCCACGCCGGCATCCGCGCGCAAAGCCAGTTGAGCAAGCGGCGCTCCGAACGCGCCAGGACATTCTGCTGGATACGCGAAAGCGAGCCGTTGATGGGCGGCCGGGGCTGTTCAGTCATGCTGCGGGGTGTGACTCTGTGCCATGAACGCCATGGCAGGGTGCGAAAAAGCAAGGCATGCGGACTTCCGGCTTATGGATGGCACGGCAGGTTAGGAGTCTTCCAGACTTGTAGCAACACCGTCACGTTTCGCCCGATTTTCTGCCGTCTGGCGCACGCGCGCGGCGATGTCCTCCCACACCTTGGCGGATGCGAGATGGCGTTCCCGCGCGTTTTCCAGGGGTTCCGCGTTGGCGGCGGCCCTGGCGGCTTCGGCCCTGGCCAGGCAATCCGTCAGGGAATCAGCCACGCACGATCCTCTTGAGATCCTGATGATCGACGATCGTATGGTTGGCGGTGAGCAGGCCGCGCACCGTGTCGATGCGATCGGCATAGTAGTTGGCGCACTGTTCCGCCGATGCGCGCCGCGAAGGAGAGGCGGCATGGACCATGCCGATCATGGCCACCTGATGGCGGGAGAAAAGTTCATTGAGGTCCATCGGCGTCTCCTGGCTTGCGCGGGAGCACGAAGGTCTCTCAGTCTCCGGCATGCATATACGGTGCTGGAGATGCCGCTGAGATGGGGATGAAGTGGCTGGAAAGCAAGGGCTGCGGGCGCCTGCCGGCCAGCGCCGGGCGCGTATGACGATTGTGCTGGCCACCCCGGCGCGGGGTCTGTATACAAATTGCACGTTTTGCTTCGTGTTGACGCTTGAGGGCGCGTCGGCTCCTGGCCTGGTCGGAGTGACGCATGATGAATCCTCTCGTTATCGCCATGTGGCTGTTTGGAATGATTGTTGCCGCGATATGTTCGGTTGGGATCTATGCGTCTTTCTTCAGCGATTCCCGCGTCGAGAAACGCCGCGATCGCACGTCGGAATCCCGGGAACCGGCCCATTCGGTGCGATCCGCAGCCCGGCTGGCGAACCGCGATGATGCGCAATCGTGATATCTGACATCAAACTGACAAAATGAAGGTATTTCCCATCGAACAGTCCGAGCCTGCCGCCGACCTGACCCTGTCCGGCGAAACCCTCGTTCCCGTGACCGCCAACTGCGGCCATGTCTTCCCGGTGCCGCTGGCGCGCGTCAACGATGGTGAATCGTTCGCCTGCCCGGTTTGCGGCAAGGTCGATCGCTTCGATGAAGCCGATCGCAGCGCGACCACGGCGGAACTGGCCGCCCGTCAGTCCAACGGTACGCTGGACCGGATCGGCCTTGCCATCCGCGATTTCGTCGGCCTGGGCAAGTCGGCCTGACGCCTTGGCAACCCGCCCGCCGCCCCCGATCGCGACTACGTCGCCGGGGGCCGTTCGGGGCGGGGTGCATCATGCTTCGGTGGCGGCTGCCAACCGGTTGATTTCCACGCGTACACGTTCGCAATCCGCCTCGCTGGCGACAGCCAGATCAAGTGGCCGGCCGGCAAGCTCGCCGCTATGCGTGTTGAGGAAGGCAATCGCCTTGTCGCGGCCTCCCAGCATCGCCATCGCCATCGCAGTGACCGTGCCCTGGCGCTTCGCGGCGTCGGGTGCGATGCGGTTGGCGGCGCGATCCTTCCAGCGTGAGAACTTGCTGGGCGCGGCGCGGGTCTGATCCGGCGCCGTCTGGTCGGCCTGGGTCTGGTCGGCTTGGGTCTGGCCTGTTTCAGCCTTATCGGTGGTGGCCTGTTCGGCCTGGATTTGCGTGGGTTCGTTCATGCTGTGCTGGCCCCGATGGGTTATCGGGTCGCCACACGCTCGGCCTTGGGCGCCTGCGCGCTCAACGGCGGCGCGCGCGGAACCCTGGCGTGGCCGAAGCCACCTTTTCGCGGAAGACGATGCGCCCCTTCGAAAGATCGTAAGGGGTCATCTCGACACGCACCTTGTCGCCCACCACCGACCGGATGCGGTATTTGCGCATCTTGCCGGCGGTGTAGGCGATGATCCGAAAGCCGTTTTCCAGCATAACGCCGAAACGGCCATCGGGCAGGATTTCATCGATCTGGCCATCGAGGACAAGAAGTTCCTCCTTGGCCACTCGTTCAGACCGCTTCGAGATTGACGGCGGTAAGCTTGCCGCGCTTGTCGGTCTCGATTTCGAACTTCACGCGCTGGTCCTTGACAAGCGAATGCATGCCCGAACGCTCTACCGCGCTGATGTGCACGAAGCTGTCCGCGCCGCCGTCATCGGGAGCGATGAAGCCGTAGCCCTTGTCGGTGTTGAAGAATTTTACGGTGCCGATAGGCATTTGCGGTTCCTTTCGCGAACGGCATATTGTCCGCCAACGACATGCCGGCGGAGCCAGGTAGCGAGAAAGGGAACGGGAGGCCGTGGCCAAGTTCCGCCGCAAGCGACGATAGCCCCCGGAATATGGAGGTCCGCCGGCCTAATTGCAATGTATATCGCAGGATGCGGCGCTTGCAGGGGCGGGGAGCCACCACTTTTCGATCAATCGGACACGCGCGAGGCGGCTATGATACGTCAAACATTTCAACGGCTTCGTTGCCGGAATCACGCACACGCCACTTGGCCCCCTGGCGAAGCAGTTCGCTGTTGAGATAATCCACCGGAGCGAGCGCGGCGCCGGCGGCCATTTGCGGCGAAACCCGGTCTCCACGTGCCACATAGGCCTGCGTCAGCGTTTTCAGCACGGCATCGCGTCGCGAACCTTCGCTGCGCCCTCCGGCCACCCGACCATCGGCGCGCGGCGGCGCAAAACTGGCCGACAGCGCTGGCCACTGGAACGCAATGCCCCCCATGGCAAGGGCCAGGACGGCGGCGGCGGCGATGGGTGTCTTGTAGCGCATGGTGTGGTGGCCTGTTCTTGCGGGAATGCTAGATTTGCGATTTCGCCGCCAGCTTCCGGGTTCGATGCCGCGTGCGAATGTGCAATGGCACGATCGCCGGGGTAAAAGTGCTTGGTCTGCGCGATTGTGGGGAGGATGGCTTTCCCAGCCTGGTCCCGCAAGCGCTCCGGCCCTGTAAGCGGGAGCACGTTGTCTCTCAGCCGCAGGCGCCTACATCGGTGAATGCCCGCGATGACAGCGATATAGCCCATTACGACCGGCATTGTAAGGGCCTTGCGCAAGGCCGCCGGCTCAGGCCCCGATCGCGGCGGGATCGATCGTTCGCAGGAATTGCACGCCCACCACGCCACCGCGATCGTGCCAGCGCACTTGCGCGCGGATCGGTTCGCCCGAACCGATCTGGATGCTGATCGCGCTGCCCACCTTAAGCGTGGAAAAGCGCTCCTGCATGCGGCAGCCCCGGGGGGAAATATCGCTGACCATGACCTCGCGGGCGATGCCGCGGCCGTGCCAGTATCGGCCCGGGATCTTCACGGCTTTCCTGAGGCCATAGCGAGTCTGCATCGCCGCTTCCTTGTCACGGCGGGGTTAACGACCGGTAACGCCCGGCAGCGCCAGCGGAACCTCGGCCGAGTTTCGGGGTTTCGCCTCGCACATGACAAGAGAGGAGTCCCCATGCGTTCGGCAATCCTGTGGGCTATCGGCGTGCCCATCCCCTTGATCCTGCTGCTGGCTTACTGTTCCGGCCACTTGTGATCCGGCCTTTTTGCCGGCGATTCACGGAAACGGGGCGGGCCTTTCGTTAAGGCCCGCCCCGTCCGGTCCCGCTGCGGGAATTCAGTTGCCGCGCTTCTGCCCTTCGGGCGCCACGCTGATGCGCACGGTTTCACCCGAATTGCCGGGGAAGCCCGTGAACAGTGCCTCGACCAGGTTGGGCACCAGATATTGCAGGCGGCTGGACGTGGACACCGCTTCGGCCTTGCCCTCGAACAGGCGGCGGCCATCGGCGCGATTGTCGATCTTCAGGGAAACGCCGCTGGTATAGACGGTGTAGCTTTCATAGCCCGAATCGAACCAGGGATCGTACCAGCCATAGCTCCACCGGCCGGGGCGATACGGGCCCCAGTAACCGCCATAGCCACCGAAGCGACCGAAACCGCGCCACGGACCCCAGAACGGATCATAGCCAAACCCGGTCGAACGCACGCGCTCGCGACCCTTGTCGACGCCATAGTCGAAGCGGACGAGCAACTGCGCCTTTTCGGGATCGGCCACTTGCGTATAGCCCTGCTGGGCCAGCTTGGCTTCGACAAGGCGGGAATACTGGCCGAACTCTATGCCGCCAGCGAGGTTGGGATCGTCGGCGACCACCGCGAAAGTCTGCCCGCTTGGCGCCGGCAGTTGCGACTGGAACCGCGAGACATCGGCACGGAAAGACGAGGCGCAGGCCGCCAAGGTCAGCAGGAGAAGCGTGGCTGCTGCCGCCTTCATCCGCCCATAACGGCTGCGCTGGGTGACGATCATAGGAAATCTCCGCGACAACAAGAGGCTTTCACACACGATATGGTGCGGCCCCGTTATGATTTTGAGGCCATCTCATACACGAAATCGTCTGAATAGCGCTTGAATGTTTCACAGACGATCCGTTCTGCCTGTAAGACGACGCGAAGCCCCAAGTCCCGCAATCCATCCCGCGATGGGACAGCGTGACCGGCGCGTCAGCCCCGCACGAGGCCCAGCGCGGTATAGGCCGCCTCAAGCGTCGGCTGCGCCAGCGCACGGGCCTTTTGCGCGCCCTGGCGCAGGATCGCGTCGAGCGCCGCTCGGTCCTGTCGCAATTCGACGAAACGGGCGTTGATCGGCGCCAGCTTGGCCACCAGCAGTTCGCCCAGCGCCGGCTTGAACGCGCCGAAGCCCTGTCCGGCGAAATCGCGCAGCACGTCGGCAGGGGTTGTCCCAGCCAGCGTCGCGTAGATGCCGACAAGGTTGGCGGCTTCGGCACGGCCGGCCAGGCCCGCCACCTCGGAAGGCAGCGGTTCGGGATCGGTCTTGGCCTTCTTCACCTTCTGCATGATCGTGTCGGCGTCGTCGGTCAGGTTGATGCGGCTCATGTCCGAAGGGTCGGACTTGCTCATCTTCGCGGTGCCGTCGCGCAGGCTCATGATCCGGGCCGCCTCGGTGGGAATGATCGGATCGGGCAGCGTGAAGACCGGGGCCTCTTCCGAAGCGAAGTCGTTGTTGAACTTCTGCGCGATGTCGCGCGCCAGTTCCAGATGCTGCTTCTGGTCCTCGCCCACGGGCACGTGGGTGGCCTGGTACAGCAGCACGTCGGCCGCCTGGAGCACCGGATAGGTGAACAGTGCGATCGAGGCGCCTTCGCGGTTTTTGCCCGACTTGTCCTTGAACTGCGTCATGCGGTTCAGCCAGCCCATCCGCGCCGTGCCGTTGAGCAGCCATTGCAGCTCGGCATGGGCCGGAACCTGCGCCTGGTTGAACAGCGTGGAACGATCGGGATCGATCCCGCAGGCGACCAGCGCCGCCACCATCTCGCGCGTGTTGGACGCCAGGACGGCGGGTTCGTGCGGCATCGAGATCGCGTGGAGATCGGCCAGGAAGAACAGGCATTCGCCGCCCTGTTCCTCGATCGAATCCTGCATGCTCACCCAGTTGCGGATCGCGCCCAGGTAATTCCCGAGATGGAGATTGCCTGTCGGCTGAATGCCGGAAACGATACGCATGGGATCTGTGAACCTTGTGTTGTTGGCTGTGTCGCGCCCGATCAGCGGGCGCGGCGGCGCTTTAGCTGGGCGAGCAGGTTCTTGTCGAGGGCGCCGATGGCCAGCGCCACCGCGAAGAACACTGCGATGCCCAGCCCGACCAGCACGCCAAGCGACCACACCCGCTCCACCACGCTGGCGTGATAGCGCGTCGCCATCAGCGGCACCGCCTGCCACAGCGCTGCCGCCATGGCGCCGGTGGCGATCAACTGGCGGGCGATCTTGCCGGCCAGCGGCAGCGTGAAGCGGAACCAGCCGCGCGCGTGGAGGATGGCATAGAGCAGCAGGCAGTTGAGGCTGGCCGAAGCCGCCGTCGCCGCCGCCAGCCCGACGATGCCGAAGCGCCGCACCACCACAAGGTTTACCGCGATATTGAACAGCAGCGATGCCAGCGCCGTCCACACCGGGGTGCGCGTGGCCTCGCGCGCGAAGAAGCCGGGGTTCAGGATCTTCACCACCACATAGGCGGGCAACCCGGCGACCAGCGCGACGACGATCTGCGCCATGATCGCGCCATCGGCCAGCGTGAACTTGCCGCCCACGAAAAACGCGGCGGTAAACGCCGGGGCGCAGATCGCCAGCGCGGCGGCGGCGGGCAGGGTCAGCAGCGTCGCCATTTCGAAGGCTTGGCTCTGGAGCCGCTGCGCCTGTGCCGCTTCTCCGGTGTGGATGTGGCGCGACAGCATCGGCAGGATCGCCGTGCCCAGCGCGATGCCGACGATGCCCAGCGGCATCTGGTTCAGCCGGTCGGCCAGCTTGAGCAGGGTGAGCGAGCCTTGCGGGAGCGAGGTGGCGAAGAACGTGTCTACGAACTGGCTGATCTGGTAGATGCCCGCGCCGAACGTGGCGGGCAGGATCAGCGCGCCGAGCTTGCGCACTTCGGGGGTGAGCCTGGGTGTCGTCACTTTCAGCCGCACGCCGGCGCGTCGCGTCGCCCAGGCCATGTAGGCAAGCTGGACCGCGCCGGCGAGGGCAACGGCAACGGCGATGGACGTGGCCACGATGGTATCGTCGCCGCTGTGCCCCCGCAGCCAGTAGCCGGTCAGGATGCCGCTGATCAGCACCACGTTGAGGAAAATCGGCGCCAGTGCGCCCGGCGCGAAGCGCGAGCGGGCGTTGAGCAGGCCCGACAGCATCGCCACCAGGCTGACAAGCCCGAGATAGGGGAAGGTGATCCGGCTCAGCGTCACCGAAAGCTCGAACTTGCCGGGGATCGACTGGAACTCGCTGGCCAGCAGCCAGACGATCGCGGGCATGGCCAGCATCGCCAGCGCGCTGAACCCGAGCAGCACCCAGACGAACACCGACAAGACGTCGCCGGCGAATTTCCGTGCGGCGTCCTCGCCACCTTCACCGTGCAGCGCGCGCGAATACATCGGCACGAAGGCGACCGAGAACGCGCCTTCGGCGAACAGGCGGCGAAAGGTGTTGGGCAGGGTGAAGGCAAGCTGGAACGCATCCGCCGCCAGCCCCGCACCCAGCACGCGCGCCAGCAGCATGTCGCGCACGAAGCCGAACACGCGGCTGACCGCGGTCAGTCCGCCGATCGTGCCGACGTTCCTGAGCAGGCTCATGCGCCTGCCACCGTTCAGGCGTTGCCGACCGGCTGGTCTTCGGCGGCCTGCTGCTGCGCGGCAAGCTGCTGGAGATAGAGGCCGTTGAAATCGATCGGTTCCAGCATCATCGGCGGGAAGCCGGCATCGCGCACGGCATCGGCCAGCACGCGGCGCGCGAAGGGGAACAGGATGCGCGGCGCTTCGGCATAAAGGAAGCCGTGGATCTGCGCGTCATCGAGGTTGCGCATGCCGACGAGGCCGCAATAGGCCAGTTCGACGATGTACGACGTGCCGGCCTGCGCGCGCGCGGTCAGCGCGACCTTCAGTTCCACTTCGTGCACATCGGGGCCGATCGGGCGGGCGCCGATGTTGAACTGCACGTCCACTTCGGGCGCATCCTGCCACTGGAAGCATTCGGGCGCGTTCGGGTTTTCGACCGAAAGATCGCGCACGTATTGCGAGATGATACCGGCCACGGGCGAGGTATCCTCGCCGTTCGATGCCGGTCCGAGGTCGAGATTGCTGATGACGTTGCCTTCGTCGGCCATGGTGGGTGCTTTCTTCACGCTTTTCGGATAAATCGGGGCGCGCCTAGCATCCCGGTGGGCGGGCGGCAATGCGGGCATTGTCGCCGTGGTGCATCGGGCGGGCGAAAAAATAGACCGGATCGGCCGGAAATGCGTTGTTCATTTGTCAACCTTACCTATCTGGGGTTACAAGTGCCGATCCTCCCTTCGGGACCAGACCAGTTGGATACCAAGGCGTGACTGTTGAAATCGTGATCCTGGCCATGATCGCAGCCTTTCTCGGGCTGCGGCTCTATTCCGTGCTCGGCCGCCGCGCCGAACATGAGGAGGAGCCTATTCAAGGACGGATCGACACGCCCCGCGCCGGCCCTTCGGGCGCGCCTTTGCCGCCGTCGGTCCGCCCGGTTCCCGATCGCCAGCAGGCCAATCCGGCGCTGCGCCAGCGCGAACTGCCCACCGCCACGCCCGCCGTGGAACGGGGCCTGCGCGCTATCGCCGCCGTCGATCGCCGTTTCGATGCCTTCGCATTCCTTGATGGCGCGCGCGGCGCCTATCGCATGATTCTCGAAGCGTTCTGGCGCGCCGACAAGGAAGAACTGCGCCAGCTTTGCGATGGCGATGTGTACCAGGGCTTCGTGCAAGCGATCGATGCGCGCGTCGCCGCCGGCGAAACGCTGGACAACCGGCTCGTCCGCATCGAAGAAGCCACGATTTCCGCCGCTTCGCTCGACGGCAAGTGGGCGCGCGTGACCGTGCGCTTCGCCGCAGACATGGCGGCCGTCACGCGCAATGCCGAAGGCGTGGTCGTCGCCGGTTCGCTAGACGATGCGATCGAGGCGACAGACATCTGGACCTTCAGCCGCAATATCGAGTCGGCCGATCCCGACTGGCTGCTGGTGGAAACCGACGAGGGTTGATCCTTGTCGCGCGCAAAGACGTCGCGCAAAGGGTCGGATGCGAGGCTGGTCTTGCGATCGGCCCTTGGTTCGATCGCGCGATGGTTCGGCGCAGGGGTGGCCATTTTACACATCGCTGAAGCCGGCACGCGTGCGCGCCGGCTGTTCGCGTTGTCGCCGGTTCTGCTGCTGGCCGCGTGCGGCGGGATCATCCCGCCGGGGCAGATCGCGCCGCGCCCGCCGATCACCCGGCCCGTCCCGCCGATTGTCCAACCCAATGCGCTGGCGGCGGGAATCGCGCCTGGCCCGGCGATCGCCAGCCTGGGCATCGGGAGCAGCGCCGCTTCGGCGGCCTTGCGTTCTTTCCGCGAAAGCTGCCCGCGCCTGGTGCGCCGCACCGACAACAGCGGGTTGACGCTGGGCGCGGACTGGAAACCGGCTTGCGAGGCCGCGTCCGCCTGGCCAACGGGCCGCGAGCCCGACTTTTTCGCAGAGCATTTCGAAACCGCGCAGATCGCCGATGGTTCGTCCTACGTCACCGGCTATTACGAGCCGGAGATTGCCGGCGTGCGCCAGCGCCAGCCGGGCTTCGACGTGCCGATATATGCCGCGCCGCCCGATCTGGTGCGCGCGCGGCCCGGCGATGCGGCGCCCAATGCCGATGGCTCGATGCCGCTGGGCCGCTATGATTCCTCCGGGCGCTTCGTGGCCTATTACGATCGCGGCCAGATAGAGGACGGCGCCCTGGCCGGGCGCGGGCTGGAAATCGCATGGGCGGCCGATCCGGTGGAAGCGTTCTTCCTGCAAGTGCAGGGTTCGGGGCGATTGCGCGCACCCGATGGATCGGTGATTCGCGTCGGCTTCGCCGCGCAGAACGGCTGGCCCTATTCGGGCATCGGCGGGCTGCTGCGCGATCGGGGCGTGGTGGGCGACGGGCCGGGGCAGTACCCCGGATCGATGCAGGGCATCATGCGCTATGTGCGCGATCATCCGGCGCAAGGCCGCGCGTTGATGCGCGAAAACCGCAGCTTCGTGTTCTTCCGCGAAGTGGTGGGCGGCGATCCCGGTGGCCCCGCCGGGGCGCTGGGGGTGACCGTGCGTCCGCGCGTCAGCCTGGCCGCCGATCCCGCTTTCGTGCCGCTGGGCGCGCCGGTGTGGCTCGCCGTCGATCGCGGTGACGTCAGCGGGCTGTGGATCGCGCAGGATACCGGCGGCGCGATCAAGGGCGCGAACCGGTTCGACAGTTTCTGGGGCACCGGATCGCAGGCACGCCTGACGGCCGGCGGCATGGCCACGCGCGGCCGGGCGCTGGTGCTGCTGCCCAGGGGAACGCTGCGGCGCCTTGGCGCGCGGTGAACGGCGCGGCATGAAAAGACCCTCACGCCGGCTGTCGGCCGAAGAGGCAGCGTTATGGGCGCGCCTGGCGCAAACGATCACGCCGCTGGATGGCCGCAAGGTTGCCGCGCCCGTGATCGAGGCGGCGCCTGTCGCGCCCCCAATGCCGGCGGCAAAGGGCAAGCGCAGGCCGCCGCCGCCGCCGATCCCGGCCCCGACCGCCGCTGCCGCCCGGCCGCCCGAGCCGCGCGCGCTGGACCGGCACGGGCTGGACGCATCGTGGGATCGACGCCTGGCGCGCGGGCTGGCGGCGCCTGATTTCACGCTTGATCTGCACGGAGCATCGCTTGAAGCGGCACACAGCCGGCTTGACCACGGGTTGACGCTGGCCATGGCGCAAGGCGCGCGGCTGGTGCTGCTCGTCACCGGGCGATCGCGCCCGCACGATGGCCCGGCGGGGCGCGGCGAGCGGCGCGGCGCGATCCGCGCCAAAGTGTTCGACTGGTTGGAGGCCGGCCCGCACGGTTCGCGCATCGCCGCGATCCGCCCGGCGCATCCGCGCCATGGCGGGGCGGGCGCGGTCTACATCGTGTTGCGCCGGCGTGGTTAGCTTAGCGGGGGTAGCTTACCCGCACTGCCCCCGGTGCAGCAGCTTGTGGTCGGCCAGCACCAGCGCCATCATCGCTTCGACCACCGGCGCGCCGCGAATGCCGACGCAGGGGTCGTGGCGGCCCTTGGTGCGGATCTGGCTGGCTTCGGAAACGCCATCGGCATCGGGGCGAGTGATCGTGTCCACCAGCGTCAGGATCGAGGAGGTGGGCTTGAACGCCACGCGCACCACCACCGGCTGCCCGGTTGCGATCCCGCCGACGATGCCGCCGGCGTGGTTGGCCAGGAACACCGGGCCGTCATCGCCCGGCCGCATTGGATCGGCGTTCTGTTCGCCGGTCAGCCGCGCGGCGGCGAAGCCATCGCCGATTTCCACGCCCTTGACCGCGTTGATGCTCATCATCCCGGCCGCCAGATCGGCATCGAGCTTGCCATAGAGCGGCGCGCCCCAGCCGGCGGGCACGCCCGTGGCCACGCATTCCACCACCGCGCCGAGCGACGATCCGGCCAGCCGCGCCGCGTCGACGCTTTGCGCCCAGCGCGCCGCCGCTGCCGCATCGGGGCAGAAGAACGGGTTGCGGGCGATTTCGGCCGCATCGAAACGGGCCGGGTCGATGGCATCGCCGCCGATTTCGGTGACATAGGCCAGGATCGTGACTTCGGGGATCACCAGCCGCGCCACGCCGCCCGCCGCCACGCGCGCCGCCGTTTCGCGCGCGGAACTGCGCCCGCCGCCGCGATAGTCGCGAAAGCCGTACTTGGCGTCATAGGCATAGTCGGCATGGCCGGGGCGATAGGCCGCCGCGACTTCGGAATAGTCCTTCGAGCGCTGGTCGACGTTCTCGATCATCAGGCTGATCGGCGTGCCGGTGGTGCGGCCCTCAAACACGCCCGACAGGATCTTCACCACATCGGGTTCCTGACGCTGCGTGGTGAACTTCGACTGGCCGGGCCGGCGCGCGTCGAGAAAGGGCTGGAGCACGGCCTCGCTGATCGCCAGCCCCGGCGGGCAACCGTCGACGACCGCGCCCAGCGCGGGTCCGTGGCTTTCGCCCCAGGTGGTGAAACGCAAGATGCGGCCGAAGCTGTTGACGCTCATGCCGTGGGCTTTGTCGATTTCGCGGGCGTCTGTCCAGACCGCGCGTGATGCGCCGCCGCGATAGGGGGCGCCAGCGCGGCGCGCGATGCGATGCGATTTCTGTCCCCGGCGGATGCGCGTGCCCGCTTCCGCACCGGGCTGAGAATCGATATGCCTGTTGCCCCATGTTCCTTGTCGTCTTCCGCAACCGCAAGCGTGCCGGCATCGATGCCGCCGCCTATGCCGCCGATGCGGCGCGGATGGAGGCGCTTGCCGCGCGCCAGCCGGGCTATCTCTCGTTCAAGAGCTACGCCGCCGACGATGGCGAAGTCGTGGCGATTTCCGAATGGACGGACGAGGCCGCCGCGCGCGCCTGGGGGCGGCAGGCAGACCATGCGGTGATCCAGCAGCGCGGCCGCGCCGAATATTACCAGGATTACACGCTGTTCGCCGGCGGCGATTTGCGCATCCACCGCTTCGAAAGGACCGCATCTTGAGCGTGACCCTATACGGCATTCCCAACTGCGATACGGTGAAGAAGGCGCGCAAGTGGCTGGAGGGCAGGGGCATCGCCTATGCTTTCCATGACTACAAGAAAGCGGGCGCGGACCCGGCGAAGATCGCGGCCTGGGTTGAGCAGGCAGGCTGGGAAAAGGTGCTGAACCGCGCCGGCACCACCTTTCGCAAGCTGCCCGAATCGGAGCGCGAAGGGCTGGACGCGGCAAAGGCCATCGCGATCGCCGCCGCCAATCCCAGCGCGATCAAGCGGCCGATCGTGGAATATCCGGGCGGCTTGCTGGTGGGTTTCCGCGAAAGCGAATGGGAGGCGGCGCTGGGATGAGCCTGGAACAGGGGTTGAGCTTCGAACAGTGGATGGCCGCGCTGGAATGGGCGGCCGCCGGGCTTGGCGTGATCAACATCGCGCTGCTGATCTGGCGCAGCGTGTGGAACTATCCGTTCGGCATGGCGATGGTGGCGCTGTACATCTTCGTGTTCTGGGAAGAACGGCTTTATGCCGAGGCGGGCTTGCAGGTCTTCTTCTTCGTCGCGCAGGG
This sequence comes from Novosphingobium sp., assembly GCA_020848655.1. Taxonomy (GTDB): domain Bacteria; phylum Pseudomonadota; class Alphaproteobacteria; order Sphingomonadales; family Sphingomonadaceae; genus Novosphingobium. The sequence continues at coordinate 2,209 of JADLHU010000023.1, read as the reverse complement.
CTATGGCTGGTGGCTGTGGCTGCGCGTCGGCGGGGAAGACAACCGCGTGCCCGTGCGCTGGCTTGACTGGCCCAGCCGCGCGGTGTGGGGCATGGTCACGCTGGCGCTCAGCTTGAACCTGGGCTGGGTGATGCACCGCTTCACCGATGCGGTGATGCCCTATGCCGATTCGGCGATCGCCGGGGCCAGCGTGGCCGCGCAATTGCTGCTGGCCTTCCGCCGGATCGAAAACTGGATTTTGTGGGTGCTGATCGATGTGGCGTCGATCACGGTCTACATCAATCGTGGGCTTTATCCCACCGCCGGGCTGTATGGCGGGATGCTGGTGATGTCGCTGATCGGCCTGCGCGAATGGGTCGTTTCCGCACAACGCGATGCCGAGGAACAGGCCCGCCCGGCAACGCTGCGGGCGTGATCCGCGTCTGCTTCCACGGCGCGGAAAGCACCGGCAAATCGGTGCTGGCCGATCGGCTCGGCTATCCGTGGGTGCCCGAATATGGCCGCGCCTATTGCGAGGAACGCGGTACGGACCTGACCATGGCCGATTTGCTGGCGATCGCCGCCGGACAGGACCGCGCGATGCGCGCCGCCGCCGCCGCGCGGCCCGCGGTGCTGGTGCTCGATACCGATCCGTTGATGACCGCCGCCTGGGCCGAGATGCTGTTCGGGCAAGTGCCGGCCGAACTGCTGGCCTATGACAAGGCGGACCACTACCTGCTGTTCGCGGCCGACGTGCCGTGGGTGGAGGACGGCACGCGCTTTTTCGGAACCCATGCCGAGCGCGCCCGCTTCGCCACGCTGGCGCAGGACATGCTGGTGCGCGCGGGCGTGCCGTTCACGCCGATTTCGGGGGGCTGGGCGGCGCGCGAGGCGCAGGCGCGCGCGGCGATCGATGGGCTTGCTTCGCGATAAGGGCGTCAGGCCGCCATCGCGGTAACGATGTAGTTTAGCGACAGGTCGGTGGACACATGCAGCCCCTTGAGCGGCGACCAGGCGATGCCCTGCGGTTCGCCCATTTCCAGCCCGGCATCGGCCAGCAGCTCGCACAGTTCGTCGGGCGTGATGAAATCGTCCCAGTGGTGCGTGCCGCGCGGGATCGCGCCCAGCCGTTCGGCGCCTTCGACCAGCAGCAGGCGCGATGCGACGGTGCGGTTGGGCGTGGACAGCACCATCAGACCATCGGGCGCCAGCGCGGCGGCCAGCGCGGCGACGAAGGCGCGCTTGTCGGCGACGTGTTCGATCACTTCCATCGCAGTGACCAGATCGTATCCCGCCAGGCCCAGCGTGCCCAGATCGCCGCAACGATAATCGATGGCAAGGCCCGATGCCGCCGCATGGGCGCTGGCGGCGGCGATGTTTTCCGCAGCCGCGTCCACCCCGGTCACGTCCGCGCCAAGGCGGGCCAGCGGTTCGCACAACAGCCCCGCGCCGCAGCCGACATCAAGCGCGCGCTTTCCCGCGAGCGGGCGCAGCGTGGTCGCCTCGCCGCGAAAGTGCGCGTCGATCGCGGTTCGCACGAAGCCCAGCCGCACCGGATTGAGCCGGTGCAGCATGGCCGACGAACCCTTGGGATTCCACCAGTCCGCCGCCAGCTTGCCGAAATGGGCGGCTTCTTCGGGGCGGATCGTGGACGCAGTGGTTGCATTGGGCATGGCACATCCCTAACAGGACGCCCGCCTGGGGCCTAGGCCCCGATTTTTCGCAGGGAGCTGAAATCCTTGGCCCGTATCGTGATGAAATTCGGCGGCACGTCGATGGCCGGCACCGAGCGTATCCGCCGTGTCGCCAACATCGTGCGCCGCCAGCAGGCGGCCGGACACGAAGTGGCGGTGGTCGTTTCGGCCATGGCCGGCGAGACGGACCGGCTGGTGAACTTCTGCCGCGAGGCGAACCCGCTTTATGATCCGGCCGAATACGATGTCGTCGTCGCCGCGGGCGAGCAGGTGACATCGGGCCTGCTGGCGCTGACCTTGCAGTCGATCGGCTGCAAGGCGCGAAGCTGGCTGGGCTGGCAATTGCCGATCCACACCGACGATGCCCACGCCAAGGCGCGGATCGAAAGCATCGATTCCGAAGCCCTGCTGGCCAGCATGGGCGCGGGCGAAATCGCCGTCATTCCGGGCTTTCAGGGGCTGACGGCGGATAACCGCGTCACCACGCTGGGCCGCGGCGGCTCCGATTCTTCGGCGGTGGCGGTGGCGGCGGCGAT
>JADLHU010000022.1 GCA_020848655.1 Novosphingobium sp. | reverse complement strand
CGGTGACCGTGAAATGGCTGGTGAAGGTAAAAGGATGGACGCCCAACAGGCCGAACGGAAGCAGGCCCAGCACGTTGCCGAAGAGGATGAACATGAACAGCGAGAAGACGTAAGGCACGTACTTCTTGCCAGCCGGGCCGATGTTGGCCGACAGCAGGCTGTCGATGAAGCCCGTCATGCTTTCGACCGCCATCTGCCAGCGGCCGGGAATCACTTCACGCTTCAATCCGCCCAGCACGAAGATGAAAAGCACCACGGTGGTGATCGCCATCCACAGCGACGAATTGGTGAAGGCGATGTTGTAGCCCGCGATCGACCAGTGATCGGTGCCGAGAATCGGCTCGATCGTGAACTGGTGCATCGGATCCACTTTGCCCTGCTCGGCTGCCACGATTAGCCCCTCAAGCTCTATTCACATGCACGACAACACCCCTCATGTCCGGCCAGGCCCATTGCACAGGGCGATCCAGCCAAGTCATTCGGAGCGCTTGCTCGAATTCCGTATTATGCTCCTGAAGGCAGCCCCTGTTCCAAGGAACAGCAGTACCAGCAGGCCCCAGGGCGATGTTCCGGCGAACCGGTCTATCACCCAGCCTATCAGCGCGCCACCGCCGATGCCACCGATCAGCTCGGAAAGCACCCTGCTGCCCATGCGATAGTTCGCATCGGCCTCGGCAACACCCGCAACCGGTCGGTTGCGCTCATCTTCCCGCTCGCGCGCGGCTTTCAGCCGACGGTCGAGCGCATCGATACGCGCATCTTCACCGATAGGCTCCCGTTCGGATGGCTCGTCGCTCATGCCACGCTCCTTGCTACAGGGGACGTTCGACACGCTCAACGGCTCTCCGCCGAGGGCGCCGCCCCCTTAGGCAGGGGGGTCTGCCGAGTCAACCGGGTGTTGTGCGGCGGGCTGCGCGTTCGCCGGTGACAACGCCGGCCACGCCCCGCTCAGGCGCGCGAAGCGGCGCCGGTCGGCATGGCCATGCGGTGTGTGAGACGCGGGCCGAAACGGCCCGTGCGCCCCCGTTTCGCAGCGATCAGGGGCAGCGCGGGTCGCGCTGGGGGGCACCGGCGCCGCGCGTCTGCCAGCTACCGTCGGGGGCCTGATACTTTTCACCCGGTTTGGTCTGCGAAATCAGCAGGCAGCCCGAAGTGAACGCATATTCTTCGACCGTGGCGCGCTGGGCCTGCGCCTTTTGCGAATAGACCGCGCGCCGCTTGATGTTGAGATCATCGACCATCGCGCGCAGCGATGGCGTGCCGCCACCGACGACGCCGAGGTAGCCGTCCATCTTCTCGCCCACCTGGCCGCCGGCGCGCGCCGCGTCATAAGCGGGATCGCGCTGCGCCATCGCCGCGGGCGCGAACCCGCCGAGCGCGAGCGCGGCGGCGGTGCCGGCAAGGACGAAGCGATGAAAAACCGATCTGTGCATGGCGTGGTCCATCAAAAAATACTCGGGTTGCTTTCGATCGTGTTGCCCGCATCGGCGGCCAGACGATAGATCACTTCCTGCTTGATGTTGATGTTCAGCTCTATGACGATGGGCTTGTCCGGCGCGTTTACCGAAATGCACCCCGAAACCGCCATCGTGCCGGCCACCAACAGCGCCGCCGCGCCCCATGCGCCCCGGCGTGACCGCCCTGCCCCCTGCCCGATGAACTGCATGTATCGTGTTCTCGCAGCCGGGACCGGCTTGGTCAATCCAGGGGTCTTCATGGGGCATTCCCGCTTTCTGGAGGCTGAATAGCGCGCGGCGCGGCCGGCGATGGCGTGGACGATGGTGCGGCCGCAGCCGTGGGTGATGGGGTGGGCGTCGCGATCGGCCGCCCCTGCGCGTCGAGCAGGCCCAGTTCGCGCGGATCGCGGACATAAGCCGGATCGTAGAGCGACCGGAACGACGAGGCGATCTGGAGGACCGGCGCGCGCAAGTTGATGTTGAACTGGATGGGCAGCCGCGCGATCTTGCGCGTCAGGAAATTGCGCTTGGCCGCCTGGCCCTGGCGAATGCCGAGCAATTGCACGCGCGTGACGATCTCGCCCGCCAGCGATCCTTCCATGCCGATCGACATATCGCGATAATCCAGCGATTTCAGCGCATCGAAGGCGAAGTTCGCCATCGGTGACAAGTCCTTGTAGGTCAGCGCGCCGACGTAGGAGACATTGCCGCCCGGCGGCCGGGCGCGCATGTATCCGCCTTCGATCCGCCCGCCGTTCTCGTCGAACACCAGCGGCAGGACCCCGTCGAAGATACCCGTCGCGGCCAGGTTCGCCAGTTCCAGCCGCTCGATGAAGCGGCCCGCGCTGATGCCGTCGATCTCCAGCGTATAGCGCCGCTCCTCGGCCACGCCGATGCGCATCACCGCCGGTTGCAGGCGCAGCGCGCCATCCATGAACGGCCAATGCGCGCCCTTGATCGCCAGCACATGATCGGGGCGCATTTCATAGGTCATCACCCCGTCGTTCACTTCGATGCCGGGATTGATCGCGGCGATGCGCAACTGCTGGTCGGGCGCGGTGACCAGGCCCAGAAGGTCGGTGAACACGATCGTCCCCGCCGCGCCCTGCACCGGGCCGAAGGCCGCGGCGAAATCGAACGAATCGGTGGTGAAGCGGCCGCTGCTCGTCACCGTTTCGGGCGACCAGTCGATCCGTCCGCTGCCGCGCACCGCGCCTTTCGCATTGGCGACGACGCCAAGCGCAAGCTTGGTCAGCGCGAAAGGCTGAAGCTGGCCATCGAACTGGATGCCATCCACCGCCAGGTCCGCCGCGCCGCGTCCGCTGCCCAGATCGTGGCGAATGTCGGCGCGCACGATGGCCCGGTCGCTCACGGGCTCGCGCAGCAGTGCCTGCGCGGTGATCCGGTTGCTGGCCAGCGCCAGCGTGGCATCGCGCGCGATCAGCGGCTGGAAGCGATCGTCCTGCTGGCGATCCTCCAGCCGGAAGCTGGCCCCGGTCAGCGTCAGCCGGCCTTGGGCAAAGCGCCACTGCCCGCTGGCGTCGAGCACGTCGAGCGGCACGGCGGCCAGGCGCACGTCGGTGCCGGCGAACCGCCCGGCGACATCGCGGCCGATCCGCGCGTCGAGATTGGCGATGCGGAAATGCGATGCCGTCGCCGCCGGCCCCAGCGCCACGTCGAGCGATCGCGCCGCCAGCACGCCGGGCACCGCGAAGCCCACCGGGCCGCTGGTGATCCGCACCGGCGTTTCGCCCAGCCGCCCCGCCAGGTCGAGCGAGGGCGTTCCGGCCGCGATGCGCGTGCCGCGGTCGTCGGCGCGCAGGATCGCACCGCCGGGCTGCGGGCACAGCAGCAGCGCGCGCCGTTCGAGCGACAAGTTGGCCAGCGCCAGCCGATCGAACCGCACCGTCGTGCACGTCCGCCAGGCAGACAGCCCGGCGCGGGACGACCAGTTGCCGTCCAGCGGCAGATGCAGGTTCCCGGCATGGCCACCGGGCAGCGCGCCGCTCAGCCGCGCCTCGCCCGAAAAGCCCAGCGAACCATCGGCCAGTTGCACCACGGTCAGGCGCGGCAGCGCCAGCCGGGCCGTGCCGGCGGCATAATCCGCCATCGTCATATGCATGACGAGCTGGCCGCCGGGCCGCCGGTCCAGCCGCCCGGCGATGCGCGGCATGTCGGCCCCGCCGGTCGCGAAATTGCCGCCCAGGCGCGGCGGCGCGCCATCGCCCGTGGTCAACTGGAAGCGCGAAAGCGACAGCAGCGTGTCCGCCCCGCCGCCGCTGCGCAAGGCCGCCTGCGGCACGACGAAGTTGAGCGCGCCCGTGCCGGTCCGCCGCACCACATAGCTTGCAATCAGCCGGCTGTCGGTTCCCGCGCGCGCCAAACCGCCGCGCAGGCGCGCGAGCAGCGGCGCGGCCAGCGTGCCCGCGCCGGCCCGCTGCGCGCCGGCCAGCGCGGCGTCGAGGCCGGGGCCGGGCTTCAGCGCCTCACCCGCCAGCGTGCCTTCGCTTTCGATTCGGGCGCTATCGATTCGCGACAGGTCGCCAGCGCCGCGCAGCACGCCTTCAAGCCGCAGCGATCGCGCGGCAAGTTGCGGCGTGGCAAGGCCGCTGGCGGCCAGATCATAGCGCGCGGTCAGCGCCTGCTTGCGCCAGGTCAGCGCCGCCGTGCCCGCCATGCCGTCCAGCCGCGTTTCGCCCAGCGCCAGCGCGCCGGCGCGCAGGCCTGCCTTCGCCTCGACACCATCGAGCGGCTGGTCAAACGTCGCGTCGATCCGGAGGCCGCTTGCGCCCAGCGCCAGCCCGCTATCCGCGCAGGCCAGCGATGCCAGCCGCAGCGGCCCGGAAAAGCGCGGCTTTTCGGCGCGGACCGTGATCGTGCCATAAAGGCTGGCGCGCGTGGCGCGGCAATCGCCCAGCGCGGCTTGCGGCGCGACGGCGGCCAGCGTGCCGGCAAAACCATCGCGCAAGCCCCCCTTGCCGTCGATCTTCCATCCCACCGGCCCGGCATCGCTGTCCAGCAAGCCGCGCCCGTCGGCGATGGCAAGGTCGAGGTCGGGCAGGCGGAACGGCTCCGTGCCGCCGGAAAACAGCACTCGGTCAAGGCTGCCGAAACTGAGCTTGCCGGCGCGGTAGCGGCCGTAAAGGCGTGGGCGAACCAGCGTGACACGGCCCAGCGCAGGTACGCCCCAGCGCAAGGTGATCTCCGCTTCGACGCGTTCGATCGTCAGGTCCGGGCGCGCGGGATCGCCGATCACGATGTCGCGCAGCACCTGTCGCTCCGGCCCGATCGTTTCGATCCGGTAGCGCGCCGGCAGGCCCAGCGATTCAAGCTGGCCGGCGATCAGATTGTCGGCAATGCGTTCGCGCCCCAGCCATAGAGTGCCGATGCCCAATGCCAGCACGCCGGCCATGGCACCGGCCGCGATGCGCCAGCGCCCGCTGCGTCTGCTCACCGATTGCTCCGCCGGTGTGGCCGCTTCCACAGCGGTGGGCGGAACGTCATCCTCATGCGCCATTCGCCCCACTCTTGCGCCGATGCCTGCCGAAAGGCAATGGACAGGCATGTCCCATAATCAGCAACGGCATGTCAGACAGCGGCCATCTCTTTCCTGAACGGGAACCTGCGGCAGAACCCGCAACGGCCGGTGACGCCGCCGGCCACCGCGCCCGGCTGCGCAAGCGCCTGCTGGACGGCGGGATCGATGCGCTGGCCGATCACGAAGTGATCGAATACCTGCTGATCACCGCCATTCCCCGGCGCGACGTGAAGCCGCTGGCCCATTCGCTGATCAAGCGCTTCGGTTCGCTGGCCGGCGTGCTCAATGCCGATGCCAAGACGCTGGCGCTGCACCCCGGCATGGGGGAAAGCAGCGCCGCCGCGCTCAAGATCGTGTCGGTGGCCGCGCGCCGGCTGGCCCGCACGGCGCTGCGCCAGCAGCCGGTGCTGGCAAGCTGGCAGGCGCTGATAGACTATCTGACGATCGACATGGCGCACCTTACGGTGGAGCGGGTGCGCGTGCTGTTCCTGAACACCCAGAACATGCTGATCCATGACGAACACGTCGGCGACGGATCGATCGACGAAGCCGCGATCCACCCGCGCGAGGTGATCCGCCGCGCGCTGGACCTTGGCGCCACCGCGCTGATCATCGTACACAACCATCCGTCCGGCTCGCCCCAGCCCAGCCGCGCCGACATCCAGGTGACCAACCGCATCGCCGAAGCGGGCCGCCTGCTGGGCATCGTCGTCCACGATCACGTCATCATCGGGCGCGAAGGGCATGTCTCGCTGAAAGCCAAGGGCCTGATCTAGGGTCATCATGGCATCGCCCTGAACAGGTTCAGCGTTGGGGCAACGCAATTCGGGCACGCGGCTTGCAGGAACGCAAAGGCGCTGCCATAGGCGCCGGCCGCGCGTGCTGGAGAGAAAGTCCGAAGATGCCCGCCAGCCTGGCAGATACCCGCTCCATCGGCATCGACTTCGGCACCACGAACTCGGTCGTCGCGTGCACCGCGCCGGGAAAGCCGGTCGATCTGGTCGAATTCGCCGCGCCCGATGGCCCCGCTTCCGTCTTTCGCACCGCGCTGTGCTTCTGGCAGGAAGCCGGCGTTCCCGGCGGCCTGGCGCACGAGGCCGGCCCATGGGCCATCGCCGAATTCCTGGATTTCCCGCAAGGCTCGCGCTTCCTGCAATCGTTCAAGTCGGTGGTCGCCAACCCCGGCTTCGAACATGCCAACCTGTTCGAAAAGCGCCTGCGCTTCGAGGAACTGGGGCAGGTTTTCCTCAAGCACCTGCTGGCCCATGGCGGCGAGCCTTTGCGCGACCTGCCGCAGCGCATCGTCGTCGGCCGCCCGGTGCGCTATGTCGGCGCGCGAACCGATCCGGCGCTGGCGCGGGCGCGCTACGATGCGATGTTCGCGCTGCTGGGCCGCCCCATCCACTATGTCTATGAACCGCTCGGCGCGGCCTATGGCTTCGCCTCGCGGCTGGTCGATCCGGCCACGCTGCTGGTGGCCGACTTCGGCGGCGGCACCAGCGACTTTTCGATCGTCCGCGTCCAAGCGCCCGATGCGGCGCAGCGCTGCGTGCCGCTGGCCTCCGCCGGTATCGGCATCGCGGGCGACGGGTTTGATTACCGCATCATGGACCACCTGGTCCTGCCGCTGCTGGGCAAGGGCGGCACCTATCGCTCGTTCGACAAAGTGCTGGAAATCCCCGACGGGCATTTCACCGATTTCGGTGACTGGTCGCGCCTGGCGCTGATGCGCAACCGGCGCACGCTGGAACAACTCGCCCGGCTTCAGCGCAGCGCCACCGATCCGGCCGCCATCGGGCGGATGATCGCGGTGGTCGAGCACGAACTGGGCTATGGCCTGTATGAGGCGGTCGGCCGGCTGAAGCGCACGCTGTCGAGCGAGGAACACGGCGAGTTCCGCTTTGCCGGCGACGATCTTGCCATCGAGGCGCAGGTGAGCCGGACCGACTTCGAACGCTGGATCGCCCCCGACCTGCAACGCATCGCGGAAACGCTGGACACGGCGCTGGCCGCAGCCGGATTGCGCGCCGACCAGATCGATCACGTGTTCCTCACCGGCGGCTCCTCGCTGATCCCGGCAGTGCGCCGGCTGTTCGAACAGCGCTTTGGCGAAAGCCGCATCGCCAGCGGCAACGAACTGACCTCGATCGCCCATGGCCTTGCCCAGATCGGTCTGGCGCCGGACCTGGAGCAGTGGACCGTTGCCGAGGATGCCCCGGCCTGAACGCATCGACGCAAACGAGATGTCGATAGCGCCCGGTGGCGGTCTGGACAGTTCGCCTCGCAGCCCGCTAGCGGCACACGCATGAGCATCATCGCCACCATCATGAACACCGCCACCGGGCGCCCGATCCAGAAGATGACCTTCGGCCGCATGCCCAAGCCGTGGATCAGCTTCAACCTGGAAACGGGCGAACTGGTCACCGCAGAACGCATCGACGTGGGCAAGCCGGCACCCGGCAAGTTCATCGCCCCGGTCGACATCTGGGTGACGCTGAAACCGCAGGATTGAGCGGACGCGACGGAGGCCCCGCGCGGATACCCTCATGGCCAGGGGCATCGCTGGACAGCGCATGCCGGACTATCTATCATCTGGCCGATCAAAAATTTGCGGATCGTCCAAAAATGGACCCCCTGAGCGACGTCATAGCGCTGCTTCGCCCCAGCACGGCCATTTCGAAACCCATCACCGGGCGGGGCCACTGGGGCGTGCGCTATGACGAGCATGACGCACCCGGCTTCACGATCATCCTGAAGGGCGAGTGCTGGATTGCCTTCGAAGATCGCCAGCCCGTGAAGTTCGCGGCGGGAGACTTCCTGCTGCTGCCCTCCACCCCCGCCTTCACGCTAAGCAGCCACGCCGACGCGGTCTGCGAACCCCGAAGCCCGATGGACGTGCCCGTCCGGCATGGCGACCCGGACGGCGAAGCCGATTTCGCATCGCTTGGCGGCACGTTCCGCATCGATCCGATCAACGCCCCGCTCCTGCTCGCGCTGCTGCCGCGGATGATCCACATCCCGGCGGCGGAAGGGCCAGCGGGCAGGATCGGGCGCGTGATCGAACTCATCATCGACGAATGCGCCAGCGAGGACGCCGGCCAGGACATGGTGCTTCAGCGATTGCTGGAGGTTCTGCTGGTCGAGGCGCTGCGCTGGCACGGCGTTGCGACCGATGATGACGTTCGCACCGGCCTGCTAAACGGCCTGCGCGATCCCGCCCTCGCCCGCGCGCTCCGCGCCATGCATGCCGATGTGCGCGGCGACTGGACGGTGGCCAGCCTTGCCAGGATCGCCGGCCAATCGCGTTCGGCCTTCGCCGCCCGCTTCGGCACGATCCTGGGCTGCGCGCCGATCGAATATCTCACGCGGTGGCGAATGGCGCTGGCGAAGGACGCCCTGGTCCGGGGCACCAAGTCGCTCGATACGATCGCCGACGACATCGGCTACGAGTCCGCCAGCGCTTTCAGCACGGCCTTTCGCCGGCGATGGGGCTGTCCGCCCGGCCGCTTTGCCCGGACCGGCGGTGCAAACCGCGCAGTCTGGACGATTGAGCATTAATTACGGATCATGAATTATGGATCGTACCGAATAACGCCTCTATCCGGTGACCATTCGCAGCTAACCGAGGTCACTCATGCAAACGATCCTGATTACCGGCACCTCTTCGGGCTACGGCCTCGCGACGGCCCGGCACTTCCTCGCCGCCGGCTGGAACGTCATCGCCACGATGCGCAAGCCCGATGCCGACCTGCTGCCGCGTTCCGGACGGCTCCGTATCCTGCCGCTCGACGTGACGAGCGACGACAGCATCGCGGCGGCGATCGCGGCTGCTGGTGCCATCGACGTGCTGGTGAACAATGCCGGCCTTGGCGTCGTCGGCGCTTTCGAAGCCACGCCGCTGGCCCATATCCGCAAGGTGTTCGATACCAACACCTTCGGGGTAATGGCGATGTGCCAGGCGGTGATCCCGCAAATGCGCGAGCGCCGCGCCGGCGTGATCGTCAACGTGACGTCGTCGGTCACGCTCGCCGCGATGCCGCTGGCTGCGGCCTATACCGCCAGCAAGCAGGCCATCGCCGGCTTCACGGGTTCGCTGGCGCAGGAACTGGCCCACTTCAACATTCACGCCAGACTGGTCGAGCCGGGATATGGCCCGACCACGCGCTTCGCGCAGAACACCGCCATCCCGGTCGAGGACCTGGTTCCCGCCGAGTACGCCGATTTTGCCGCGCCGATCTTCGCGGGCTTTGCCAGTCCGGCGCTGACAACGCAGGAAACCGATGTCGCGCAGGCGGTGCAGGCGGCGGTCGAGGACACATCGGACCGGCTGCACTTTCCCGCCGGCGCCGATGCGATCGCCCTCTACCGGTCGGGATTGGGCCGGCTGAACCAGAACGCCGAGACCGCCAGCAAACCGAGGGTCAGGTCGCGGACTTCAGCAATTGCTGCACGATAGGAGCCTTGCGATGCTTCACCGTGCGTCCGCGCCGACCATCGCCGCCACGCGCGCGGCGATGGCCAGGGAGGCGGTCAGGCCCGGCGATTCGATCCCGAACAGATTGACGAGGCCGCGCAGGCCATGCGCGTCCTCGCCCTGCAGCACGAAGTCCGCCGTCGCCATGCCCGGCCCGGCCAGCTTGGGGCGAATGCCGGCGTAGGCGGGTTGCAATCGGTCCGCCTCGGCTTGGGGCCAGATCCGGCGTGCCGCCGCGAGGAATTCGGGCTTCAGCGCGGGATCGACCGTGTAGTCGATGCCATCGACCCAATGAATATCGGGGCCAAAACGCGCCTGCCCGCCAAGATCGAGGGTGAAATGCGTGCCCAGGCTGGCCGGTCCCGGCACCGGATAGATCAACCGCGAGAACGGCACCCGTCCGGCGTAGGAAAAATAGCAGCCCTTGGCGAGGAACAGCGGCGGCACCTGTGCCGGGTCAAGCGCTTCGATCCGCCCGGCCAGCGCCTGCGCGCCCAGCCCGGCGGCATTGACCAGGATCGGCGCTGTCAGCCGCGTTTCCCCGACCCGGACCAGCCAGCGCGATCCGGCTGTCGCGACCGCATCGACCGGGGCATCGCAGACCAGCATGGCCCCATGCGCTTCGGCCTCGCCCAGCAGCGCCAGCATCAGGCCGTGCTGGTCGACGATGCCGCTTGACGGCGAATGGACGGCCCCGGCACAGGCCAGCGCCGGCTCGATCGCGCGGGCCTCGGCAGGGCTGAGCCGCACCAGATCATCGACACCAGCCGCCGCGCCGCGCGCCATCACTGCGTCGAGCGCCGGAAATTCCGCCCCGCTCGTGGCGACGATCAGCTTGCCGCAGCGCCGGTGCGCGACGCCGCGTTCCTCGCAGAACCGATAAAGAAGGCCGCGCCCCTCGACGCAAAGCCGCGCCTTCAGCGATCCATCGGGGTAGTACAGCCCGGCATGGATCACGCCGCTGTTGCGGGCGGATGTCACTGTCCCGAACTGCCGCTCGCGCTCCAGGATCATCACGTCATGGCCGGCAAGCGCCAGCGCCCGCGCCACGGCAAGACCCACGACGCCCGCCCCGACAACGATCGCGCCAACCTCGTTCATGCCAGCCTCCGACAGCATGATGCCATCAATTGCCAGCGCAGGGCACGGGAAATTGAACGCCGTCTGCGTGCGCTAGACCGGTACGGCCTCCGCGCCGTGCAGCCGGTGCGTGCAGCCCAGCGCGGCGGCATCGTCGCCGGCGGCAAGCGCGGCCACCGTGCGCCAGCCCACCGCGCGCAGGCGTGCGGCGGCATCGGCATCGTGGCCCAGCGGCAGGAACAGCGTATCGCGGCGCGGTTCGATCGCGGCCAGCGCATCGACCAGCGGATCGGGATAGAGCGAAAAGCCGATGGCCGGTTCGTCCAGCCCGAGGATGCGATAGGTGCCGCCCCGGCCCAGCGCGCCGGCCACGCCATCGGCATAGAGCGTGAAGCCGAACCAGGTCTGGTATTCGAAGCCGTGCCGTTCCGAAGGGTCCAGCGTCAGCCGCGCCTTGCCGGCCACGCGCCCGGCGATCTCGCGCAATGCGGCGATGCGACTGGCCAGCGCGCCGCCGGCATCGATGCCGGCCAGCCGCTCGATCGCGGCGTCGAACGGGCCGATCGCGGTCAGCAGCGGCAGATAGGCTTCGCCGCCCGCCGCCACCAGTCCGCCGGCGTCCTTGGCGTCCAGTTCGCGCCGCACGGCCTCGATGCGTTCAGCGGGCAGCGGCAGCGCCCGTTCGGCCAGGGTATCGACCAGATCGGGCAGCGTGAAATCCACCGAGATCCCGGTCGCGCCGGCAGCCTGCGAGGCTTCTATCGCCATTGCGACCACTTCGGCGACGGCGGCGACCGAATCGGTGCCGATCAGTTCGGCGCCCAGTTGCAGCCGCTCGCGCGCGGGGTCCAGCCCGGCGCCCTTGATCGTCACGACCTGGCCGGAATAGCACAATCGCAGCGGCCGCGCCGCCCCGGCCAGCCCGGTCGCCGAAATGCGCCCGACTTGCGGCGTGATGTCGGACCGCAGCGCCAGCGTGCGCAGGCTGGCCGGATCGACGAAGCGGAACATTCGGCGCGGCTGCACGCCGGCCATGCGGCTGGCCAGCGACTTTTCGAATTCGATCGACGGCGGCTGCACGCGATCGTAGCCATGCCCGTCCATGACATCGATGACGGCGCGCGTGACGCGCGCGGCGACCGCCGCGCTGTGCGGCAGCCGGTCCTCAAGCCCTTCGGGCAGCAGATCGCGGTCGGAATCGTCCATGGGTGCGGCCCTTAGCGGGGTGTCGCGGCGATGTCGAATGATGGCGTGCGGGGCTGTCGGAGCCGGGCGGCGCGGGCGTTTCGAACGACGCGCACCGCACCGGCCCCGTTCGTCCTCAGAACGCCAGCGCCATCACCTTTTTCACGCCCGGCAGGCTGCGCGCCTGTTCGAGCACGGCAGGCGGCACCGCGCTATCGACCGAAAGCAGCAGCACCGCCTCGCCGCCGGCTTCGCGGCGGCCCAGGTTGAAGGTGCCGATGTTGATGCCGTTTTCGCCCAGCAGCGTGCCGATGCGGCCGATGAAGCCCGGCGCGTCCTCGTTGACGATGTACATCATGTTGCCGGCCAGTTCGGCTTCCACCTTGATGCCGAACAGTTCGACAAGGCGCGGTTCGGCATTGCTGAACAACGTGCCCGCCACCGAACGCTCGCCCGCGTCGGTCTTCACCGAAACGCGCACCAGCGTGTGATAGTCACCCTCGCGCTCGGTCTTGATCTCGCGCACTTCGATCCCGCGTTCCTTGGCGAGATAGGGCGCGTTGACCATGTTCACGCTGTCCGACTGGACGCGCAGGAAGCCGGCCAGCACCGCCGCCGCGATCGGCTTGAGGTTCAGTTCGGTCGCCGCGCCTTCGGTGTGGATCGAGATGCGCGGCACCGCGCCCGTGGTCAACTGGCCGACCAGCGTGCCCAGCTTTTCCGCCAGCGCCATGTAGGGGCGCAGCTTGGGCGCTTCCTCGGCCGAAAGGCTGGGCATGTTGAGCGCGTTGGTGACGCCGCCATGGACCAGGTAATCGGCCATCTGCTCGGCCACTTGCAGCGCGACGTTGACCTGAGCTTCGTTGGTGGACGCGCCAAGGTGCGGCGTCGCCACGAAGTTGGGCGTGCCGAACAGCGCGTGCTCCTTGGCCGGCTCGGTCACGAACACGTCGAGCGCCGCGCCCGCGACATGGCCCGAATCGAGCAGGTCCTTGAGCGCGGCTTCATCGACCAGCCCGCCGCGCGCGCAATTGACGATGCGCACGCCCGGCTTGGTCTTGCCCAGGTTTTCGCGGCTGAGGATGTTGCGCGTCTGGTCGGTCAGCGGCGTGTGCAGCGTGATGAAATCGGCGCGGGCCAGCAACTGGTCCAGTTCCACTTTCTCCACGCCCATGTCCACCGCGCGTTCGGCCGAAAGGAACGGATCGTAGGCGACGACCTTCATCCGCAGGCCCAGCGCGCGATCGGCCACGATCGAGCCGATGTTGCCCGCGCCGATCAGGCCCAGCGTCTTGCCGGTCACTTCGACGCCCATGAAGCGGTTCTTTTCCCACTTGCCGGCCTGCGTCGAGGTATCGGCCTCGGGCAACTGGCGCGCCAGCGCGAACATCAGCGCGATGGCGTGTTCGGCGGTGGTGATGGAATTGCCGAAGGGCGTGTTCATCACCACGATGCCCTTGGCCGAAGCGGCCGGGATATCGACGTTGTCCACGCCGATGCCGGCGCGGCCGATGACCTTCAGGTTGGTGGCGGCATCGATGATGTCCTGCGTCACCTTGGTCGAACTGCGGATGGCCAGGCCATCGTACTGGCCGATGATCGCCTTCAGTTCATCCGGCGTCTGGCCGGTGATCACGTCCACGTCGCAGCCCTGCTGTTCGAAGATGCGGGCGGCGTTGGGGTCCATCTTGTCGGAAATGAGGACTTTGGGCTTGGTCATTGCTTGCTCCCTCTCCCCCTGAGGGGAGAGGGCCGGGGAGAGGGGATTTCCTCGCTCCGGCCCTTGAATGTGTGAAAAACGCAAAAATGTGTGAAAAGCGAAAATCCGTGGAAATGGGGCGGTGCGGCCCCATCTCCCAACCCTCTTCCCGCAGGGGAAGAGGGCGAAAGCCCTCAGGCCTTCAGGCTTTCCCAGGCCCAGTCAAGCCAGGGGCCAAGCGCCTCGATATCGGCGGTGTCCACCGTGGCGCCGCACCAGATGCGCAGACCCGCCGGGGCATCGCGATAACCGGCGATGTCATAGGCCGCGCCTTCCTTTTCCAGCAGGCCGGCGAAGGCCTTGATGAAATCGGCGTCCGCGCCTTCGACCGTGAGGCAGACCGAGGTTTTCGAGCGGATGCCGCGATCCTCGGCCAGATGGCCCAGCCACGCCCGTTCGTGCACGATCTTGTCGAGCGCGTCGGAATTGGCGTTGGAGCGCGCCTGCAGGCCCTTCAGCCCGCCAAGCGACTTCGCCCATTCCAGCGCGAAGATCGCGTCCTCGACGGCCAGCATCGAGGGCGTGTTGATGGTTTCGCCCTTGAACACGCCTTCGGCCAGCTTGCCCTTGGATACCAGGCGGAACACCTTGGGCAGCGGCCAGTCGGGGGTGTATTCCTCAAGCCGCTGCACCGCGCGCGGGCCAAGGATCAGCACGCCGTGGCCGCCCTCGCCGCCCAGAACCTTCTGCCACGAGAACGTGGCGACATCGATCTTGTCCCACGGAATGTCATAGGCGAAGACGGCGCTGGTGGCGTCGGCGAAGGACAGGCCCTCGCGATCGTCGGGGATCCATTCGCCATCGGGAACGCGCACGCCCGACGTGGTGCCGTTCCAGGTGAACAGCACGTCGTCCGACCAGTCGACCTTGTCGAGATCGGGCAACTGGCCGTAATCGGCGCGAACCACCGTGGGTTCCAGCTTCAATTGCTTGACGGCATCGGTGACCCAACCTTCACCGAAGCTTTCCCAGGCCAGCGCGGTCACGCCGCGGGCGCCCAGCATGGTCCACATCGCCATTTCGAAGGCGCCGGTATCCGAACCGGGGACGATGCCGATGCGATGCGTATCGGGCAGTTCCAGCACGTCGCGCATCAGGTCGATCGCGTACTGGAGGCGCGTCTTGCCGATCTTGGCGCGGTGCGAACGGCCCAGCGATTCGGTGGAGAGCTTTTCGGGGGAATATCCGGGCGGCTTGGCGCAGGGACCGGAAGAGAAGAACGGACGCGCGGGTTTGCGCGCCGGCAGTTGTGCAGTCATGTAGTCTCTCCTTGCAGAGAGCACGCGCGGCGTTGGGACCGCGTGGCCCGCCGCCGCACATAGGGCAGCCCCAGCCGTTGTCAACCAACGACTTGCGCACAGGTCGGCACGCTGCCGGCCCGGCACCGCCGCGCACCGGCAACGGCTCGCCGCATCGTCAACCTTTGGTTAACCATATCGCGCAAGAGTGGAAGCATGCGGCGGGTTCTTGCTCTTCTCCCTCTGATCGCGGCCCTGGCCGGCTGCATCGATGCACCGCAGGCGCCCAAACGGCAGACCGTGCAGCGATCGTCCGCCTACACCCCCGACCGGCCCGACATGCGCCAGTGCCTGGCCAGCCTGGGCGCGACGCGGGCCAGTTTCTCACCCCTGCCCGATCAGTATTTCGGGGCGGGCTGCGCCACGCTCAACACCGTGCGCCTGGCCAGCCTGCGCGGCGATTATGATTCGCTGGCGCTGACCAACCTTGGCCCTGTCAGTTGCCCGCTGGCCAATACCTTCGCCGCCTGGGCGCGATTCGGGGTGGACCGCGCGGCGCGGCAGATCCTGGGCAGCCCGCTGGTGCGGATCGAAACCATGGGCAGCTACAACTGCCGCAACGTGGCCGGCACCGGCCGCCGATCCGCCCATGCCACGGCCAGCGCGATCGACGTATCGGGTTTCGTCTTCGCCGATGGGCGGCGCATCACCGTGCTGGGCAACTGGAACGGCGGCACCGCGCAGGAACGCGAATTCCTGCGCGTGATCCACGCCAGCGCCTGCAAGCGCTTCGGCACGGTGCTTGGCCCGGCCTACAACGCGGCGCATCGCGATCACCTGCATGTCGAGCTTTCGGGCGGCAATTACTGCCGCTGACGCGCGCCGCGGCGTCACTCCACCATTTCGGGCAGCATCTTGTAGAAGCTGTAGTCGGGCAGCGATTCGAAGGCTTTTTTCAGCTTGTCGCCCCAAAGCGATGAAATCGCCTGATAATAGGGATCGGACGCGGTGATCCGGCGTTCGTGCACGGGTTCGAAATGGTCGCGCGCGATCACCAGCAGATCAAGCGGCAGGCCCACCGAAAGATTGGCCTTGAGCGTTGAATCGAAGCTCACCATCAGGAGCTTCACCGCATCCTCGAAGGACATCGTGCGTTCGTAGGCGCGCAGGATGATCGGGCGGCCATACTTGGTTTCGCCGATCTGGAAGAACGGCGTGTCGAAGCTGGCCTCGATGAAATTGCCTTCGGGATAGATCAGGAACAGGCGCGGCTCCATGCCGACGATCTGGCCCGCCAGGATGATCGAGGCGGTGAACTGCCCCGCCCCGGTCTGCCCGTTGTCGGCATCGCGTTCCTGGATCGTTTCGCGCAGCAGTTTGCCCACCACCGTCGCCACCTGGAACATGGTCGGCGCTTCGAGCATGGTGTTATGGCGTTCGGACGGCGCCTTGTTGCGTTCTTCAAGCTGGCTGACCACCGATTGCGTGGTGGCCAGGTTGCCCGAAGTCATCAACGTGATGATTCGTTCGCCCGGAACGGTCCAGTGATACATCTTGCGGAAGGTCGAGATGTTGTCGACGCCCGAGTTCGTGCGGGTGTCGCTCATCAGAACGAGGCCCTCGTCGAGCATCATGCCAACGCAATAGGTCACGCGAATTCCCCTTGATTGAGCCTGCCCCGGCGGCGCCGGGCGACTCAAGCCCCCTGGACTGCTATTTCGCCTACTGCTCTACCATCTGCTGCTCAACCGCCAAGCTGACTTTGAGGGCGGTTTCCCCGGCGCCGAAACACAGCCCGGTGATCGGCGCGGCATCGGAATAGTCAAACCCGGTCGCCACGCGCACATAGCGCGCGTCCGGGCAGATCCCGTTCGACACGTCGAAGCCGACCCAGCCCAGCCCTTCGACATGGGCTTCGGCCCAGCCGTGCCCGGCTTCCTGTTCGACGCTGCCGTCGATCATCAGATAGCCGCTGACATAGCGTGCCGGCACGCCCAGCAGCCGCGCCGCACCGATGAAGATGTGGGCATGGTCCTGGCATACCCCGTGGCCAGCGGCGAGCGCTTCTTCGGCGGTGGTGCGCGCATCGGTCAGCCCGGTTTCGTAGCGCACGCTTTCCAGCACCTGCACCGACAGCGCGTGCAGCGTCTCCAGCACGTTGCTGCGATCGGCCGGAAGGCGCGAAACCAGCCCGCGCAGCTTTGGCCCCGGCTTGGTCAGCGCGGTCTGGCACTGGAAGCACCACAGCGGCATGTGCCCGACATGCGGGCCAAGCATGCCGCCGCTGTCCGCGGTATCGACCGTGCCCGAACAGGTCACGGTGATGCCCATCGCGCCCGGCTCCACCGAGACGAGAACGGTCGGGTTGCCGTGGTGATCGTCGTATTCGGCCTCGTGCTTGGCGCCTTCCAGGTGCATCGCCCAGTCCAGCACCTGCTGGCCATGGGTCAGCTTGGGCTTCAGCCGCAGCCGTTGCAGCCCGTGCGCCGCCGGGAAGGTGAATTCATATCGCGTGGTATGACGGATGGTAAGTCGCACCGGCGCCCCCTTATTCGATGAACCGGTAATCGGCGGCGATGGCTTCGCCGATGCGGATCGTGCCGGCGATGAATTCGGTGATGAACTGGTGCAGGCCTTTTTCCACGATCCGCTCTATCGAGGCTTCGTGCAGCCGCACCCCGGCATCGCGCAGCAACTGGTGCGCGCTGGTTTCGCCGCCGTGCTGGCGCGCAAGGCCGGCCATGTTGCTTTTCAGCTTTTCATAGCAGAACACCAGGCTGCGCGGGAAACGGCCATCCAGGATCAGGAATTGGGCGATGCCGCGCGGGTCCATGCTGCCGGCGTTGAGCCAGCGATAGGCGCGGTCGCCCGCCACCGATCGCAGCACCGTTTCCCACTGCGCGTTATCCAGGCTCGATCCCACCCACGCCAGCGAGGGCAAGAGCACGTAATACTTCACGTCGAGGATGCGGGCGGTGTTGTCGGCGCGTTCGATGAAGGTGCCGATGCGCGAGAAATTGTAGATCTCGTTGCGCAGCATGGTGCCGTCCATCGCGCCGCGCACTTGCGTGGTCTGCGCGCGGATCGCGCCCAGCACTTCGCCCACGTTGGTTTCGCGCACGGGGCGCGCCAGCAGATCGCGCAGCACCATCCAGCATTCGTTCGTCGCTTCCCACACCTCGCGCGTGATCGCGGTGCGCACCGAGCGGGCGTTGGTGCGCGCATCCTCGACCATCGACAGCACGCTGAGCGGATTGTCCGGCCCGCGCAGGATGTAGTTCACCACCTGCGGCCCGAGATGATCGGGAAAGCGGCGCGCGAAATCGGCTTCCTGGCCGATGGTGATGAGCACCGATTTCCATTCCTCGCGCGCGGCGTTCGGCCCGCGCGTCAGCGCCATGCGAAAGCCGACGTCGAGCAGGCGCGCGGTATTTTCCGCCCGTTCGAGGTAGCGGGACATCCAGTAGATGCCGTT
The DNA here is from genome assembly GCA_020848655.1 of Novosphingobium sp. Lineage (GTDB taxonomy): Bacteria > Pseudomonadota > Alphaproteobacteria > Sphingomonadales > Sphingomonadaceae > Novosphingobium. The sequence continues at coordinate 18,051 of JADLHU010000022.1, read as the reverse complement.
GGCCGATCTCCCCAGCACCCGTCAGTCCTCCAGCACCCAGCTATCCTTGGTCCCACCGCCCTGCGACGAGTTGACCACCAGCGATCCCTTTTTCAGCGCGACGCGCGTCAATCCGCCCGGCGTGATGTCTATGCCGTTGGGCGAGACGAGCACGAAAGGCCGCAGATCGACGTGGCGCGGCGCCAGCCCGGCCTTCGTGAAGATCGGCACCGTCGAAAGCGACAGCGTGGGCTGGGCGATGTAGTTGTCCGGCTTGGCGCGCAGCTTCTTTTCGAAGCGGGCGATCTCGCGCTTGCTGGCGGTCGGCCCGATCAGCATGCCATAGCCGCCAGAGCCGTGGACTTCCTTGACGACCAGGTCCTTGAGATTGTCGAGCACGTATTTCAGCGCTTCGTCCTCGCTGCACCGCCAGGTCGGCACGTTTTGCAGGATCGGCTTCTCGCCGGTGTAGAACTCCACGATTTCGGGCATGAAGCTGTAGATCGCCTTGTCATCGGCGATGCCCGTGCCCGGCGCGTTGGCGATCGTCACCCCGCCCGAGCGGTAGATGTCCATGATCCCGGCCACGCCCAGCACGCGGTCCGAATTGAAGCTGAGCGGATCGAGGTATTCATCATCGACCCGGCGATAGATCACGTCGACCGGCTGGTAGCCCGCCGTCGTGCGCATGGCGATGCGCCCGTCGACGACGCGCAAATCACTGCCTTCGACCAGTTCGGCGCCCATCTGGTCGGCCAGGAAGGCATGTTCGAAATAGGCGGAATTGAAGATACCCGGCGTCAGCACCGCCACCACCGGGCGATCACCGTCGCGCGCGCGATCCGGGGCGCAGGCGGCGAGGCTGCGGGCCAGGCGGCGCGGATAGTCCGAAACGGGGCGCACCGCGATGCGCGAGAACAGTTCCGGGAACATCGCCATCATCGTCTCGCGGTTCTCCAGCATGTAGGAGACGCCCGACGGGGTGCGCGCGTTGTCTTCCAGCACCATGAAATCATCCGGCCCGGTGCGGACCAGATCGACGCCGACGATGTGGGTATAGACGCCGCCGGGCGGCGTGAAACCGGCCATCTGCGGCAGGAAGGCCGCATTGTCGCGCAGCAGGCGGGCGGGCAGCCGGCCGGCGCGGACGATTTCCTGGCGGTGGTAAAGATCGTGGAGGAAGGCGTTGAGCGCGCGCACGCGCTGTTCGATCCCCCGTGACAGTTTGCGCCATTCGCCGGCGGTGATGATCCGGGGGATCATGTCGAACGGGATCAGGCGTTCTTCGCCGGCATCCTCGCCGTAGACGTTGAAGGTTATGCCGGTACGGCGAAAGAAGCGTTCGGCTTCGGCGTCCTGGCGCTTCAGCCAATCCCGGTCCTGGGTGTCGAACCATTCCCGGAACCCATGATAGGCGGGCCTGACCGCCCCATCCGGGTCAAGCATCTCGTCATACGTCGCGCGTGAATCTGGCTGCATTGCGACTCCCGTAATGTGCAAGTGATGCAACAACGCAATGCTCTTGCCAAGCGATTATGCTGCATCTGCGAAACATACTTTTACGGGGGCCGGAGCGAGCCGGCCGGAACGGCTCAGCCGGCGATCAGGCCGCGTGCGCGCAGGTCCTGCGCCAGGCGGCCGGCATCGGTGAAATGATGGCCCTGCCAGCCACAGGCCACGGCGGCGGCGATGTTGTCGGCATTGTCATCGATGAACAGCATCCGGCCCGGCGCATGGCCAAAGCGCCGCGCGGCCAGCGCATAGATCGCGGGGTCCGGCTTGACGATGCGCTCCACCCCCGAGACGACGATATCACCGAAGCGATCGAACACCAGTTGCGTGGCGCGAAACGGCGGCCAGAACTCGGCCCCGAAATTGGTGATCGCGAACAGGGGCACGCCGCGCGCCGCCAGTTCCTCCACCAGTTCGAGGCTGCCGGGCACGGGGCCGGGAATCGATTCGTTGAAGCGGGTGGCGTAAGCCTCGATCAGCGCGGCATGTTCGGGAAAGCGCGCGATGCGTTCGGGCAGCATCTCGGCCAGGGGGCGGCCGGCGTCATGCTCGAAATGCCATTCGGGCGTGACCACGGTGGTGACGAACCATTCGAGTTCGTCGGGATCGTCGATCAGGCGGGCGAAAAGGTGGCGCAAGTCCCACTGGAACAGCACCCGGCCGACATCGAAGACGACGGCCGATACCGGTTCTGGCGCGGCTGCTGATGGCCGAACGTCGCTCATGCAAAAAGTCCCCGCGCGAGCGGAGACTTCACACCTCGAAAAACGAGGAACCGCCCGGCTGCGCCATGGCCCCCGCGCGCGGCGGGGGCGCAAGCGGTTCAGCCCTGGCGCGCCTTGAAGCGGCGGTTGGTCTTGTTGATGACATACGTGCGGCCGCGACGGCGGATCACGCGGTTGTCCCGGTGACGATCCTTGAGCGACTTGAGGCTGTTGCGAATCTTCATGGTTTTCTCTTCCGCCGGCGTGTTCCGGCTCAAAAATTGAAGCCGCGCCGTTAAGGGGGCACGCGCGTGAAGTCAAGCAGCGAGGGCACCATTCGGTTGATCCACGATGCCGCGCCGTTCATTCGCGGGCAAGCGAGAAGCGCCTAGGCCCGGAACCGGCGGCAGGCACATTGGAGTATTCATGAACAGACGCCACCTCGCTGTCGGCCTGGCCGCCAGCCTTGCCGCCGCAACCGCCCTGATCGCGTCGACGCCCGCCCTCGCCCGCCCCGGCGACTGGGATGGACCGAACTGGGATGGATCGAACCGCGATGGACGGAACTGGGGCGGTTCGGACTGGAACCGCCGCGCGCCGGCTTCGCGCACCGCGCCCGATCGCAGCCGCGAGGGGCGAATCGATGTCAGCCGCTTCGTGGCCGAAGGCGATGCCGCCAGGGCGCTCGGCCACGGCCCGGTCGCGGTCACCTCGCAAAGCGACGGGCAGAACTTCGTCGGCCCATCCGAACGCGCACCTTATGAAGCGGCGATCGTCGATCAACTGGTCAAGGCCGGATACGACACCGCCCACGCCGATCCCGCCGGCGGGCAGACCGTGGAACTGCGCCTGGTGCGTAGCGTCGCCCAGCCGGGCGAAGCGCCGCACAAGCCGGTCAGCGGCACCGCCGCGATGGAAGTGGGCACGCGCGGCACCGCCTATGGCCTGGCCGTCAACGTCGACCTGTCCAAGCCGCTGCCGCCGCTGCTGTCCACCCGGCTGGAAGCGCGCATCCGCGATCACGCCAGCGGCACCGTGCTGTGGGAAGGCCGCGCCGACATCGCCACGCGCGAAGGCGATGCCCGCTGGGGCGAACAGGCGATCGCCGCACGCCTTGCCGAAGCCTTGTTCGACGGCTTCCCCCGCGCCTCGGACGGCATTGCCGCGCCCGCCCGCGATGGCGGCTAAGCGGCGCGCTTGCATCGCGGGCCGGGCCGCAACACAGTGGCCCGGACTTGCGGAGTTGATGCCATGAAGCGCCTGCCCCTTTCTCCCGCCGCACTGGCGCTCGTCTCGCTTGGCCTGCTGTCGTTAGGCGGGCTTTCTGCTTGCGTCGCGCCGGTCGGTCCGGTGGAAGTGACGCGCTTCCACGTGGCCGATACCGCGCCGCTGGGCCGGGGCGCGATCACGGTGGAACCCGCCGCGCAAGTCGATGGCACCAGTCTGGAATACCGCACCTATGCCGCCGCCGTCGCCCGCCAACTGGTGCTGCTGGGCTATGCCGAACAGCCGGCGGGCACCGCTTCGCCGCAGATCGCGCTGGTCCGCGTCGAACGCAGCACCATCGCCCCGCAGCCGACCGGCGGCCCGGTTTCCGTGGGTGTTGGCGGCGGTACGGGCAGCTTCGGTTCGGGCCTTGGCGTGGGCATCGGCGTGAACCTTTCCGGCCCACCACCCGAACAGACCGCGACCGAGCTGTCCGTCACGATCCGTGACCGCGCCAGCGGCAGCGCGCTGTGGGAAGGCCGCGCGCGCTTCGTGGTGCGCAGCGATTCGCCGATGGCGCAAACATCGCTGGGCGCGGCAAAGCTGGCCGAAGCGCTGTTCAAGGGCTTCCCCGGCGTGTCCGGCCAAACTATCGAAGTGCGATGAACACCATCCAGATCACCGCCGCCTTCGATTCCGGCAACATCGAGGTTCTGTCCATCAACGGCGCCTCCGCCCGACTGGCGATCCGTAAGGATCACGCATCGGATTTCTTCCAGTGGTTCCATTTTCGCGTTTCCGGCGCGAAAGGCCGCGCGCTGGACCTGGCGCTGACGGGGCTTGGCGCGGCCGCCTATCCGCAGGGCTGGCCCGGCTATCGCGCCTGTTTTTCCGAAGATCGCGAATACTGGGGCCGCGCCGAAACGACCTGGGATGCCGCCGCCGATGGCGGCACGCTGACCATCCGCCACACGCCCGAAAGCGATCTGTGCTGGTTCGCCTATTTCGCGCCCTATTCGATGGAACGGCACCACGATCTGATCGCCACGGCGGCGCTGGCCGATGGCGTGGACTATCGCTGCCTCGGCCACAGCCTCGATGGCCAGCCGATCGATTGCCTGGACCTGGGCGAAGGGCCGTTGCAGGTCTGGCTCTATGCCCGCCAGCATCCGGGCGAGAGCATGGCCGAATGGTGGATGGAAGGCGCGCTGGAACGGCTGACCGATCCCGCCGATCCCATCGCGCGCGCGCTGCGCCAGCGCTGCCGCCTGCATCTGGTGCCCAATGCCAACCCAGACGGATCGCGTCGGGGTCACTTGCGCACCAACGCTGCGGGCGTGAACCTCAACCGCGAATGGGCCAGCCCTTCGGCCGAACGCTCGCCCGAAGTGCTGGCGCTGCGCGATGCCATGGACGCCAGCGGGGTTGATTTCGCGATCGACGTGCACGGCGATGAGGCGATCCCGGCGGTGTTCATCGCCGGCTTCGAAGGCATCCCTTCAATGACCGAGGCGCAGCTTGCCGGTTATCGGCGCTACCTTGCCATCCTGGACCGGCGCACGCCCGATTTCCAGACCAGGCTGGGCTATCCGGTGGCGGCGAAGGGCAAGGGCAACCTTGCGATGTCGACCAACCAATTGGCGGAACGCTTCGGCTGCGTGGCGATGACCCTGGAAATGCCGTTCAAGGACCATGATCCCCTCTCCGATCCCGCGCAAGGGTGGAGCGCCGAACGCAGCCGCCAGCTTGGCCGGGATTGCCTGGGCGCGCTGGCCGAATGGCTCGACCCGCCCGAAAGCATCGGCTGAACGATCGGATTGCCGGGCGGACTGCCGGGCGCTCAGCGCCCGCCGGCGCGCCAGCGCTGGACGGTGCGCTGGACCATCTCGTCGTCCTCACCGCCGCCGTTCCACAGCTTGCTGAACGATGGATCGGCCGAGGCCGGACGGCGATGTTCTTCCAGTTCGTCGAACGAGACGCGGATGGGGATGGAAACGCCCTCGCCGCAGATGATGCATTCGCGGTTGCGCAGCGCAGGGATCGAATCGAGAAAGCCGCGCGCGCCTTCGGGCATCGCCGCCTTCACGAAGGACTGGTCGCGCTCGTTGTTGAGCCGCATGGCGATGATCGTGCCGCACTGCGACAGCACGCCTTCGGCCAGGTCCGATGGGCGCTGCGTGATCAGGCCCAGCGAAATGCCGTACTTGCGCCCTTCCTTGGCGATGCGCGACAGCACTTTGCCCACCGACGAGCCATCGGCGTTCTTCTCGTTGGGAACATAGCGGTGCGCTTCCTCGCAGACCAGCAGCAGCGGCCGCGTGCGCTCCTCGCGCGCCCAGACCGCGAAGTCGAAGGCCAGGCGCGCCAGCACCGCGACGACGGTGGAAGTGATGTCGGACGGCACGCCCGACACGTCGATGATCGAGATCGGCCGCCCCTCGGCGGGCAGGCGGAAGATGCGTTCAAGGAATTCCACCATGGTATCGCCCACCAGCATGCCCGAGAACATGAACTGATAGCGCGGATCGCCCTTCAACTCGTCGATCTTGCTTTTCAGGCGGACATAGGGCGCGGTGGTGCCGGCCTTTTCCAGCTTGCCCATCTCGTTCTGGAGGATCGTGGTCAGGTCGGACAGCAGATAGGGGATCGGCGCGTCGACCGTGATCTTGCCCATCTTCTCGGCCAGGCGGTTCTTCATCCGCGCCTGCAACAGGCACTTGGCAAGGATTTCCGCATCGGCCTGCCGCTCGTCGCCCGAAGCGGTGAGGAAGGCTTCGCAGTGTTCCTCGAAGTTCATCAGCCAATAGGGCATCTGCAGGTTCGACACGTCGAGCACGATGCCCGTGGTGCGGAACGCGGTGGCATATTCGCCATGCGGGTCGATCATCACGATGTGGCCTTCGGGGGCCATGTCGCAGATGCGGTGCAGGATCAGCGCCGCGCTGGTCGATTTGCCGGTGCCGGTCGATCCCAGCAGCGCAAAGTGCTGGCCCAGAAGCGAATCGACATAAAGTCCGGCGCGGATGTCCTTGGTGGGATAGACGTTGCCGATGGGGATGCTCGCCCGGCCATCGCTGGCGTAGATCTGCCGCAGATCGCTGCTGGTGGCGGGATAGACCAGCGCGCCGGGGATCGGATAGCCGGTCACGCCGCGCCGGAACGCATGGATGCGCCCGGTCAGGCGCTCTTCCTCGCCCTCGCCCAGGAAATCGACCGCCGCCATCACGCCGCCGCGCGCCTTGGCGTCCTGCCGCTGGTTGCGCACGCTGGCCAGGAGCCAGCCGCCCGAGACGCGGATCTTGATCTGGCTGCCGACCTGGCCGGCCAGCACCACCGAAGGATCGGCATCGGCCGCACATTCCGTCAGCCGTTCGATATCGAACGCGATCTGTGCCCCCGCGCCGGTGATTTCCAGCACCACGCCGATCGGCTCCAGCGCGTTGTCGAGCGGGCTGGGCGCGGCCCCGGCGGCGATATCCGCCATGCTGGCCGGACGCGCCTGGTCGAAACCGTTTCTGCTCATGTCGGACATGTCTTCCGAAAACCCGTTTTCCCGCGAGAACCAGCGCACAGGCCTAGTCCGCCTCGGTTAAGATTGGGATAAGGCGGCGTGTGGCCCGGAGCTGGCCGGACCGTCAGATCAGCGCGAACAGGCGGCCGGCCAGCCAGCCCATCAGCACCGAAAGCGCCACCGCGAGCAGGCCATAGGAAAACGAACTGTTCTGCGCGAAGCGCGCGATGGCTCCTTCGAAACCGATCTTGCGCACCTCGATCCGGCTGGTCGCCGAAGCGACGACCCAGCCTTTCGAGATCGCGAAAGTTTCCGCCGTGTACGTGCCGGTCGGCACGCTGGACGGCAGCGTTATTCGCGCCTGGTAGAGCACCTGCTCGCTGATCTTCACCCCGCCTTCAGCCTGCTTGTACAGGCCCTCTCCCGTCTTCAGTGCGGCTAGCCCGGCGGCAAAGCGCGCCTGCTGCGCCGGATCGATCGCGCCGATCGGCGAAAGCTGGATATTGCGCAGGCCGAATTCATAGATCGCCGCCGTCTTCTCATCGACGATCTGGCGGATCGGCCGCGAACTGGCGACCGCGTAATAGGACGGGGCGGAGCGGAAGCCGGCGCTGTCGGCATTGATCCAGATGCCCGCGACTTTCTGCTTCTCGCGCACGACGATCGACTGGGTCGGCCCTTTCAGCACCACGACGATATCGTAATCGCGCCCGGCGCGCGTGCCGTCGGGCGTCAGGATCGCGCCGAACAGCAGCAGTTCGGTGCCGGTAAAGCCTTGGCGCACCTGCACTTCGTGCTGCGACACTTCGGGAACGAGGATCGGATCGCGCGCGCCCGTCAGCAGCAGCACGGCCAGAAGGGCGATCGGCAGCCTCATAGCGGGGCGATCGTATAGATGTCGTCGGGCCGGTAGCCGAGGCCCAGCGCCAGCCGTCCCGCCATCAGCAGCACGATCGCCGCCAGCACCAGCCGCAAGTAGAGCGGGCTGGCCTTCTGCGCGAGCTGCGCGCCAAGCTGCGCGCCGGTGACCGAGCCGAGCAGCAGCAGTCCGGCCAGCACGATGTCCACCGCCTTGGTGGTCAGCGCGTGCATCATCGTCGTCGCCATGGTCACGAACAGGATCTGGAGCAGCGATGTGCCCACCACCACGCCCGCGCTCATGCCCAGGATATAGAGCATCGCCGGCACCAGCACGAAGCCGCCGCCGATGCCCATCAGCATGGTCAGCACGCCGGTAAAAATGCCCAGCAGCAACGGCGCCAGCGGCGATATGTACAGCCCCGAACGGTAGAAGCGCCAGCGCAGCGGCAGGTTGGCGACGAGCGGATGATGGCGGCGCTTGCGCGCGGGAACCGGCACCCCGGTGCGTTCGGCGCGGATGCCCTGGATGCTCTCGCGCGCCATGATCGTGCCGATCGAGCCGAGCAGCAGCACGTAGAGAATGCTGATGACCGTATCGATCTGGCCCAGTTGCTGAAGCAGGCGGAACAAGGCCGCGCCGATGCCGGTGCCGAAGATCCCGCCCACCACCATCACCGCGCCCATTTCCACATCCACTCCGCCGCGGCGGCCATGGGCGAATACGCCGGAAACGCTGGCCCCCGTCACCTGGCTGGCGGCAGAGGCGGCGGCGACGGTGGGCGGCACGCCGTAGAAGATCAGCAAAGGCGTGGTCAGGAACCCGCCGCCCACGCCGAACATGCCCGAAAGCAGGCCGGTCAGCACACCCAGCCCGACGATCACCAGACCGTTGACCGAGAGATTCGCTATGGGAAGGTACACATCCATCGCTGACTTTCCCGCCTACTCCACCCGCCGCCGGGAAAAAAGCCCAGCGCTCAGAAACCTGCCGACAGTGTAAGCGCCGGGCCGGACGATGGCGCCGCGTCGCCCGCCACGCGCAGCCGCCAGTCCACCGCGATCCGCGCGGCGGCGGCCTGGCCCAGCGGCACCGCGATTCGCGCCGTAGGCCCCAGATCGAGCCGCGCCACACCTTTCTGCGCCCCGCCCCACGCCGCTGCGCCCAGCGCCAGCGTGGTCCGCCCACGCCCTCCGACCGCGCGATCCAGCCGGACCTGGCCATCGGCAAATGCCGTGGCGAAGCGTCCGCCGACATAGCCGGCCTGGACATAGGCTTCGGCCTGTAACGCGGCTGGCAGGGCAAGCACCGGCAGTTCGCTGACGAGCAGCACCGCCGGGCGCAGGCGCAGTCCGCCGGAGCGATGCGCGGCGCGCACCTCCACCCCGGCGACAAGCGGCAGCGCGGCGATCGGCCGGGCGGACAGGCCCAGCGCCGCTTCCCTTTCGTCCGATCCATTGAGCGCGGCGGTGGCGCGTAGGTACGCCGCCGGGCGATGGCGGCTGGCGGGCGCAAGCCGATAGCGCAGCACCGCGCCGGCCTGGCTCGCGCCATATGTGGCGGGGGCGCCGCTGCCAGCGGCCAGCGAACCATCGCCGCCGCCGCGCAGCATCAGCCAGCCGTCCGCTGACCAGCGGCGCTCGTGCCGGATGGCTGGTGGCTCAGCAGGTGGTGGCACGGAAGGTTCAGGCTCGGCTGGATCGAGCGCCGGCGCGAGCGCTGAAGAAAGGGGCGGATCGGTCTGGGCAGTGGGAAACGCGTGAGAGACGGCCCGAGCGGCTGGCGCGGCAAAGCCGGCGCGCATGTCCGCGCCGCCACTTGCCCGCGCCGGCAGCAAGCGCGCGGGACGCGGCAGTGCAGGCGCCACGAATGCCGGAGCGATCCGCCTCGGTGTCGCGTCGGTCGATGCGGTGATCGATGCGGTGGTCGCGACCGGTCGCGGCCGTTCCGCCGGCGCGGGCGGTTCGGACAGGCCTGAATTCCACATTACCGCGCGCACCGCGATCCACGCCGCCACGATCAGCACCAGCGCGGCGAGCGGCTGCCCACGCCAGGTGCCCGCCACCATCATCGCGCCGGATCGGACAAGCGTGCGGCGGGATGATCGTGGTGGTGCGTCTTGTCCCAGTGCACCTTGCCGCCAAGCAGCGTGCGCACATAGGCGGTCAGCGCGCGCCGCCCGGCCATGATCGCGATCAGGTTGGCGACCGGGATGCGCAGCACCGCGCGCAAGCCCTCGGCCAGGCCATATTCGTGCGCGGTGAAGCCGAAGCGCAACGTGGCGCGCCAGACCAGCGCGGCGAAGCTGAATTCCAGCATGTGGCGCAACGCCGGCTCGACCGGCGCGTATCCCGTCCATCCAGCCAGCCGCGCCACCTGGAGCAGGCCTTCGACCACGAACAGGCCATAGGCTGCGGCCAGAACCAGCGCGATCAGCGGCCCGCGCCGGTCGCGCAGCGCCATCCACACATCCACGGCCCGACCACCCCAGCCCAACCGTTCCCAGCCCTGAAGTGCGATGCCGTGAATCCAGCGTGTCTTCTGGCGTACCGATTCATCCAGCGTCGCGGGGAAGAAGGCGCGCGTGGCGATCAATTCGCCATTGCTGTCGCGCAGTCGCAGGAAACGGCTGCGGCCACCGGCCCGCCCGACCAGGAGGCCCAGTTCGTAGTCTTCCGTCAGGCATTCCGCCGCGAAGGGGCCATGGTGCCCAGCCCCGGCGCGCACCTGCGCCAATCGCGCCAGCGTGCCGCGCGCGAAGCCGCAGCCCACCCCTGCGGCCGGCAGCGCCGCACCCAGCATGTCGCGCACCACCAGCGACTTGGCGTGGGCCTCGGTAAACTCATCGGTATAATGCCCCGCCACCCAGGGCGAGGCGCGCTGCGGCTCTGGCCGGACGGGCAGTTGCACGAACTCGACTTCGCCCAGCGCGCGGTCCATCTCGGCCAACGCGGCGGGATGGACCATGTCCTCGGCGTCATGCAGGATGATCCCCGCATAAGCGAAGCCGCCGCGCGCCTCGTCGGCGCAAAGCGCGGCGTAAAGGCGGTTGAGACAATCGGCCTTGGTCGTCGGGCCAAGGGCATCGTGGATTACCACGCGCAAGCGCGAATCCGACCCCGCACCATCCATTCCGCCCCTCATGGCAGCGGCAATCGTATCGGGATCGTTGCGATAGCATCCCACGTAGAGCCGCAGGGCGGGCTGCGGCCAGGCGCGCAGCGTATGCGCGATCATCACGCCGATCACGTCCGCCTCGTGCCAGGCGGGCACGAGCACCGCCAGCGGACCGGACAGATCCACATTGCCTGGCCCGTCCGGCACGATCCGGCGATCGGGCACGATGCGCCGCGTCAGGCGCAGCCACAGCCACGCCACGTCAATCGTCAGTTCGTCGATCGCCCCCAGGATGAACCAGAACGCCGCGAACAGCAGCAGTTCGTGTTCGACAACCTGAAGCAGCCGCCAGACCTGCGGCATCGTCAAGAGTCCAAGCTCGCCCACGCCCTGCCCCCTGACGCGAAATATTCCGGCGCGCAGCCTATGGGCTTTATCAATACCTTGCAACGCTTCGCAAATACAGCGATGGCCGCATGATGGCTTTGCGAAGACATCCCGCCAATCGCCTGGCGCGCGCGCTGCGCCGCCTGCTGGGCGGCGATGCCGGCGCCGGCGTGCTGCTGATCCTCGTCGCGCTGGGCGCCGTGATCGCCGCCAATTCGCCGCTGGCCCCGGCCTATCACGCGCTGTTCCATGCAGAACTGCCGTGGACGCCCGTGGCCAAGCTGGACACGCTGCACTTGTGGATAAACGACGGCGCGATGGCGGTGTTCTTCTTCGTCGTCGGGCTGGAGATCAAGCGAGAGATCCTGCAAGGCGAACTGTCCGATCCGCTGCGCCGCCGCTTGCCGGTACTGGCCGCGATCGCCGGCATGGCCGCACCTGCGCTGGTCTATCTTTCTATCGCCGGGACCGCGCTGCCGCTCCAGCGCGGCTGGGCGATTCCGGCGGCAACCGACATCGCCTTCGCCATGGGCGTGATCGGCCTGCTCGGCAGCCGTGTGCCGCCGTCGCTGCGGCTATTCCTGCTGACGGTGGCCATCGTCGATGATCTGGGCGCGGTGGCGATCATCGCGCTGTTCTATACCGCCGGGATCAAGCTGGCCTGGCTGATCGGGGCGCTGGCGGTTCTGGCCGGCCTGATCGCGCTGGGCCGCTGGCGGACGGAACGGACCTGGCCCTTCCTGCTGCTGGCGGTGGCCCTGTGGTATTGCGTCCTGCATTCGGGCGTTCACGCCACGATTGCCGGGGTCGTCGCTGCCTTCACCATTCCGCTGCGCATCGACGCGCGCGGAGACAGCATGCTGCTGCGGCTGGAACATGCGTTGGTGCCGTGGAACGCCTATGCCGTCGTACCGCTGTTCGGCTTTGCCAACGCCGGCGTGGCACTGGCCGGCGCGGGACTTTCCGGCCTTGTCGATCCGCTGCCGCTGGCGATCGGCGCCGGGCTGTTCGCGGGCAAGCAGATCGGTATCTTCGCCGCCATCGTGCTGGCCGACCGGATCGGTTTCGCCTCCCGCCCCGAGGGCGCGAGCTGGCTGCAGATCTGGGGCACGGCGGCACTGTGCGGCATCGGCTTCACGATGAGCCTGTTCATCGGCGCGTTGGCTTTCCCGCTCTATCCGCAACTGATCGAGGAAGCGAAGCTGGGCGTGCTGGCGGGATCGCTGGCCTCTGCGCTGTTGGGCTTTGCCATCCTACGGCTCGGTTCATCGACAAATACAAACGGTTCATCGCACTGAAAGCATGCTATAGGCACATTCCTCCTGCAACAGGGAGTGCCACCATGTCCGAACCCGCATCCGAATCTTCCGATCGCGCGCCTTCGTTCCTCAAGGATCGCGCCACGCGCCGCTGGCTGGCCAGCGCGGGTATCCTGGCCATCGGCATCGTCATCGGCGGCTACCTGTTGGGCAATGGCCTTGTCCGCGCCAAGGAGGCGGACCGGTCGGTCACGGTGCGCGGGCTGGCCGAACGCGATGTCACCGCCGACCTTGCCACCTGGACCGTCGCCTATTCCGCAACCGCGCTCGATCTGGCCAGCGCGCAAGCCAGCGTCGATCGCGATTCCAACGAAATCCGCGCCTTCTTCCACGAACTGGGCTTTCCGGCGGACGATCTTGCCCCCACCGGGGTCAACGTGTCGCAATTCACCGACAATGGCGTGCCCAAGTTCACTGTGCGCCAGCGCATGACGCTGCGCAGCACCGACATCAAGCGCGCGCAGGCTGCGGTAAAGCGCCAGTTCGAACTGGTGCGGCGCGGCGTGGTGCTCGAAGAAGGTTCGGGCATGGCCTATACGTTCACCAAGCTCAACGCGATCAAGCCGCCGATGGTCGCCGAAGCGACCAAGGACGCGCGCGCTTCGGCCGAACAGTTCGCCAAAGACAGCGGCACATCGGTCGGCACGATCAAGAGCGCCAGCCAGGGCTATTTCGAGATCAACGCCCGCGATGGCGATTCCGGCGGTAGCTGGGGCGTTTCGGACACGCCCTACAAGAAGGTGCGCGTCGTTACCACGGTGGACTTCTACTTGCGCTGATGACGAATAAGGCGGTTAAGGTCCGATTCAACCGGATTGGCTATGGCCGCCTCGGCAAAGCCGCAATTCGCATGGGCCAGCATCCATGATCGCAACGCTTCGCAATCTTCTTCGCAGGCCGGCCAGGCGGCCGCCGCCCGTGGTCCCCGATGGCGAACGAGTTTATGCCATCGGCGATATTCATGGCCGGCTTGATCTGTTGAGGGCGCTGCTGGCGCAGATCGACGCCGATGCTGCCGGCCGCGCTCCCGCACGCACGACGATCATCCTGCTGGGCGATCTTGTCGATCGCGGGCCGGACAGCGCCGGGATCATCGCCGCCATCCGGCAATGGCGCGAAACGCGGCACATGCGCATCCTGTGCGGCAACCACGAGGAAATGTTCCTGCGCGCGTTCGAGGACAGCACCGTCATGGAAGCGTTCCTGCGCTTCGGCGGCTCTGAAACGCTGCTATCCTATGGCGTGGATGGCCATGCCCTGCGCCAGGCTGCTCCAGCCGAAGCGCAACAACTGATGCGCGCAGCCGTGCCGGACCGCGATATCGCCTTCCTGCACAGCCTGGAAAACAGCATTGTGGTGGGCGACTATCTGTTCGTCCACGCCGGCATCCGCCCCGGCATCCCGCTGGACGGCCAGCGCATCTGGGACTTGCGCTGGATTCGCGAACCGTTCCTCGGCCACGGCGCCGATCATGCCTTGTTCGTCGTCCACGGCCACACCATTACCGGCGAGCCGGATACGCAGACCAACCGGATCGGCATAGACACCGGCGCCTACCAGACCGGCCGGCTGACCGCGCTGGGGCTTGAAGGGTCGGAACGCTGGCTGCTCCAGACCTTGCCCGCGGACGATGGCGACGCGGCGCCCAATCGCTAGAGTGCATCCGCCCTTGATTGCATCAAAGGCTGCACTCTAGATCCTTGTTTTTCCGCGATTTCCGAGCCGCCAGATGATTCCATCTGGCTCGAAATCACTCTAAAATGCCAGGAGGCCTGTAAGCCGGGTTCTGTGACGCCGCCCGTATCCGCCAAGGCGGACGCGGCAGGCGCCGGCAGCCATTCCTCTTGGCGACGCGTTGCCGCGCCGCTCCAGCAACCAACCCGGGCGTAGTCGATCCGAAGACCGGGGTCCGAAACCGACCCGCCTGTCCCCCTCCTTTCGGATTCGGACAAGCCCACCGCCCCTATTCGGTCTTGCTCCGGGTGGGGTTTGCCATGCCGTCTCCGTTACCGGAAACGCGGTGCGCTCTTGCCGCACCCTTTCACCCTTGCTGCCCGCATCTTGCGAAGCGGGTTAGCGGTCTGCTCTCTGTGGCACTTTCCCTAGACTTGCGTCCGGCGGGCGTTACCCGCCACCCTTGTTTCGTGGAGCCCGGACTTTCCTCGGCATCCCGGGGGATGACGCGGCTGCCGCAGCCTCCTGGCAGCGGCTACTTAGCACGCCCCATGTCGCGTTCCAACAGCAACTCGAACAGCAATCCGCCGATCTGCCCGTCGATCTCTCCATCGATCAGCGATGGCCGCCAGCGCCGCTGGAAGGCGCGCACCGCCGCGCGCCCGTCGCTGATGTCATAGCCGAAGCGTTCGAGCGCGAGATAGAAGGCGCCGGGATTGTCATAGACCAGCCAGATCTTGGGCCGGGGAATAGGCAGCGCCAGCCGCAGCCGCGCCAGCCGTTCCCAATCGAACAGTTCGCCCGGATCGTCCTTGCGCGCGGGCGCGATGTCCGAATGGCCGACCACGTTGGCGCGCGAAATCTTGTGGCGATCGACGATATCGGCGAGCAGCGGCAGCAGCGCTTCCATCTGCGCCTCGGGAAACGGGCGATAGCCCCATTCGTGCCCCGGATTGGCCAGTTCGATACCGATCGAGGCGGAATTGATGTCGGTAATGCCACGCCAATACGATCGGCCGGCGTGCCAGGCGCGCTGGTCTTCGGGCACCAGTCGGGTGACGGTGCCCGCCTCATCGATGAAATAGTGCGCGGAAACCTTGGCCTGGGGATCGCACAATCGCGCCAACGCCTCGTCCGCGCTGGGCATGCCGGTATAGTGCAGCACCACCATGGTGATCGGTAGCGCGCGTTCGTCCCAGTTGGGCGAAGGCGCTTCCTTATGGACGAGCCAGCGATTCATCGCCGGTCTTTTACCCTAAGGGCAGCACCGCGCCCATCACCAATGCGTCGTCAGCCTTCGCATATTGCAACCCGCCGCCCAGGCTTTGCGCCAGCGCATGCAACATCGCGGCGGGTGCGGTGCGGCTGGAAATCTCGCCCTCGGGCAGCGATCCATCAAGCGCGCGGCCGATATCGGCATCGAAGGCGATGCGCGGGCCAGCCGCGCGCACGACGATCTCGCTCGCACCGCTGCCGGCCCCTTCGCCCGATTCGTCGGTGCGCAGTTCGGCGCCAATGTCCAGCGTGCCGCCGCGCACCAGCGAATCGATGGCGATCAACGCCAGATTGAGCAACGTCTTGATCGCGGGCTTGGGCAGCGAATCGCTGGCCAGCGCCCAGTTGACCGCGATCCGCCCGTTGTTGCCGACCAGCGCATCGACCAGCGCGCGCGCCTCGTCCACGGGCACCATCTCGCCAAAGCCGCCCGCAGCGCCGAACGCCAGACGGAAGAACTTCAGCTTATCCGCCGAAATCCGGGCACTTTGCTCCAGCAGTTCGAAGCACCGCCGACGCATGTCCGGGTCTTTCTCCTCGGCCAGCAGTTCCAGCCCGTTCGACAGCGCGCCGACCGGACTGAGCATATCATGGCACAGGCGCGAACAGAGCAGGCTGGCAAGTTCAAGCGAGCTGGTGGTCATGGGGTTCAGGCTTCCGTCGTGCGCGGGATCCGAAAGTGGATTTGCGACACTCCCTTAACCATCAACACGGCGGTAGAAAAGCGGCTCGAATGCCTGATCGCCCCCCCGATCGCAATCGCGCCAGAAACCAACCTCGCCCCCGGCGACGATCGCCCAGACCCGGCCGTCGCCGCTGGCATGTTCGCAATCGGTGGCAGAGGGCCGCGGGTGCCCTTGCGGATGCGAATGGTAATAGCCCAGCAGTTGCGGCCCACCGCCGCGCGCCGCGCGATGGGCGGCGAACAGCGCGGCGGGATCGATCTCGAACCGACGCAGCGGATCGGGCGAGACGTTCCGCGCCGCCACGGCGCTGTCGATCCGCGCGCCCCGCCCCAGCAGTAGCCCGCAGCATTCGGCCGGCGCGGCGGCGGCAGCGCGCGCCAGCAAACTTGCGATCACATCTCTTGTCACTTCGAGAGCCATCCCCATCTTCTACCCGTGGACCAGGGGGAAAGCATTATCGAAGGCGCCATCGCCGCCGATGGCCTGCGGCTCGACAAGGCGCTGGCCGAAGCGAGCGGCCTCTCGCGCGAGCGCGTGAAGGCGCTGCTGAGCGAAGGCCGCATTACGCTGGCCGGCAGTCCGGTGGAGCAGGCGTCGCTCAAGCCCGCCGCCGGTACGCGCTTTCGCATCACCGTGCCCGCCGCCATCGCGGCCAAGGCCGAAGCGCAGGACATTCCGCTGTCCATCGTGTTCGAGGACGATTTCCTGATCATCGTCGACAAGCCCGCCGGGCTGGTCGTCCACCCGGCCGCCGGCAATCTCGACGGCACGCTGGTCAACGCGCTGCTGCACCATTGCCGAGGGCGGCTTTCAGGCATCGGCGGCGTGGCACGGCCTGGGATCGTCCACCGGATCGACAAGGATACCTCGGGATTGCTCGTCGTCGCCAAGACCGACGCCGCGCACGAGGGGCTAGCGCGCCAGTTCGCCGATCATTCGATCGAACGCGCCTATCGCGCCATCGTGGCCGGGCATCCGCTGCCCGTGGCCGGCACCGTGCGCGGCGCGATCGCGCGCTCCACCAGCGATCGCAAGAAGATGGCGCTCATCCCCGACGGGCCGGATCGCACGCGCGGCAAGCATGCCGTCACGCACTATCGCACGCTGCAAACGCTCGACGGCGCGGCGCTGATCGAGTGCCGGCTGGAGACGGGGCGCACGCATCAGGTGCGCGTTCATATGTCGTCAATCGGTCATGCGCTATTAGGCGATCCTGTCTATGGACGCACCCCTTCGCGGCTTCGGCCCATCCTTTCGAAACTCGATTTTCATCGGCAGGCGCTGCACGCGATGGAACTTGGGTTCGTTCACCCCGTTACTGGGGAAGACATCCGTTTCACCAGCCCTCTGCCAGCCGATCTTGCGGCCTTGATAGGGGAACTTGCGAACTGAAATCGGATTTTCGTGCTATAAGATTTGAGTGATCGCAAAGTAAGATGCCAGCCAAGGGTCTTCCATCGCGACCGACAAGACAAGGAACAGGTGAGTCGAATATGAGCGAGCGCAAACTTCCGGCAGTCCCCACGCTGGGTGGGGAGCAGAGCCTCAATCGCTATCTTTCCGAGATCAAGAAATTTCCGATCCTGGCGCCGCAGCAGGAATACATGCTGGCGAAGCGTTTCCAGGAACATGGTGATTCCGAAGCCGCGGCGCAACTGGTGACCAGCCATCTGCGTCTGGTGTCGAAGATCGCCATGGGCTACCGCGGCTATGGCCTGCCGGTTTCCGAACTGATCTCCGAAGGCAACATCGGCCTGATGCAGGGCGTCAAGAAGTTCGAGCCTGATCGCGGCTTCCGCCTGGCCACCTATGCCATGTGGTG
>JADLHU010000021.1 GCA_020848655.1 Novosphingobium sp. | reverse complement strand
GTGCCGGCGATCTATCCGGCCTCGCTGCGGGCATCGGGCACCGGCCTTGCCGTCGGCATGGGACGCGTCGGCGCGGCGACCGGGCCGATGCTGGGCGGCATGGTGCTCGCCAGCGGCGCATCGGTGGTGATCGTGACCGGCATCATGACCCTGCCACTGCTGGTGTGCGGCATCCTGCTCGGCATTCTGGGGCGCAGGCCGTCCGCCTTGGCGGACCGGCCGTCGTCCTAGCGCGAGAGGCTCCCCGCCACAGTCATCAAAGCCCCAATCATCAAAGCCACAGTCATCAAAAGGGCAACACGACCATTCCACATTCAGCCTGCCCAAAGCCGGCTCGCCTGTCGGATGAGGATGCACCACATAGGAACGGAATAACAAAGATGAAGACAGTTGGCCTGATCGGATTTGGTGCGATCGGACGCTATATCGTGAAGCACTGGGCATCCGCCGCAAGCGACTATCGGCTGACCCATGTGCTGGGAAGGACCGCCCAGCTCGACGACATGAGGAAGGCTTGCGGCGCCGGCACCATGGTAACCGACCGGCCCGACGAATTTCTGGACGACCTGCCCGATATCGTGATCGAGGCGGCCGGCCACACCGCCGTGAAAATGCACGGGCCTGCCATATTGGCCGCCGGCCGGGAACTTTACCTCCTGTCGATCGGCGTGACGGCGGACCAGGAATGCATCGACCTGCTGAAGCGCGCCTGCCAGGACGGCGGCGGAAGAATTTCGATGCCCGCGGGCGCGCTGGCGGGGTTTGACGGATTGCTCGCCCTGCACGCCAGCGGCTTGCGCCGCGTATGCTACACGTCGCGCAAGCCGGCCTTCGCCTGGAAAGGGACCCCCGGCGCCGCGCTCTACGATCTCGGCACGATAGAAACGGCGATGACGATATTCGAAGGCAGCGCGCGCGATGCCGCAAAGCTCTATCCCAAGAACGCCAATCTGGCGGCGGCGGTGGCGATGGCGGGCCTCGGCCTCGACGACACCAACATCGTGCTGATCGCCGACCCGGATATCCAGGAGAATATCGGCGAGATCGAAGCGGAGGGAGACCTTGGCCGGCTGTTCGTCCGCGTCAGCGGCGAGGCGGACCCGCACAATCCCAAGACATCGGTCGTCGTGGGCGCCAGCGTGCTGTCCGCGTTGGCCAATCAATCCTCCATCTTTCGCTATATCTAGCCGGCAAGCCGCCTCGCGGCCCCCGCGCCCGCACGTGATACGCATCAAGGAGTTGAAGTCCTGAGAAAATCGCACTTGTCCCTGGGATTGTCGCTGCTCCTGGCGGGCGTGGCCGGGCCAGCCATCGCCGCCGATGCCGGGCAGGAGACGTATGTCGTCCTGGCGAGCGCTGTTCCCATCGGGGCGCTCGACGTGCGCCTTGCCGGACGCGAGGCCTGGATCGAGTACAAGGTCGTCAACAACGGGCGCGGCCCTTCGCAGCAGGAACATGTCGTCCTTGATCCGGCCGGAATCCCCGAAAAATGGGACATCGACGGCAAGACCCTGGCCGGGGGCACCTTCCACGAAGGCCTGACCATCGCGAACGGGCGCGCCACATGGGATAGCCAGGCCGATGGCGGGAATGCCGAACTGGGCGCGCGGCGTCTTTATATCGGCAACGATGCCAGCCCATGGGCGCTGGGCATCTACGCCCGCTATCTTCTGCGCCAGCCTGGCCATGAAGCGGATGTCCTGCCCGCCGGGCATCTTGCCATCGTCAAGGTCCGCGATGTCCCGATCGCCGGGCAGGCCAAGGCGCTGACGCTCTACCGCCTTCAGGGCCTTGACCTTGAACCCCGGTTCCTGGTGCTCGATCCCGAGGCGCGCCTTGTCGCCGTGCTGCAGGCCAATCTGCTGATCCGCAAGGACTATGAACCGCAGGCCGGCCTGTTCAGCAAGCTGTTCATCGACGTCACCAGCGAAACGCTGACCGGATTCCAGCAGCGGCTGGCGCATCGTTTCGACAAGCCGGTCCGCATCACCAACGTGAGAATCTTCGACGCCAGGACCGGGGTTACGCCCGACAGGCGAGTCTCTGTCGTCGTGTCGGGCGACAGCATTGCCACCGTGGACGACCGGCCGGCACCGGCGTCGGCACCGGACGACGAAATCGTCATCGATGGCGAAGGCGGCACGATCGTGCCCGGCCTGACCGACATGCACACGCATTCGTCGTTCTGGTCCGGCCTCTATTTTCTCGCCGCCGGCGTGACGTCGACGCGCGACATGGGCAACGACAACGACTTCCTGACGGGCCTGAAGGACCGGATCGACCGGGGCGAAATTCCGGGGCCAAGGATCGTCAGATCGGGCTTCCTCGAAGGCAAAAGTGCCCTTTCGGCGCACCACGGCTTCATCGTCGATTCGCTCGACGATGGCCTGGCCAAAGTGCGCTGGTACGCCGATCACGGATACTGGCAGATCAAGACCTACAATTCGATCCACACCGACTGGCTCAAGCCGCTCGCCGCCGAAGCGCACAGGCTGGGCATGCCGATCGTCGGCCATACCCCGGCTTTCACGACCCCCGATCAGCTTATCGAAGCGGGCTATGACGAGCTTACCCACATCAACCAGTTGGCGCTGGGCTGGTTGTACGAACCGGGCGAAGACAATCGCACCACGATCAGGATCAGCGGCCTCTACCGGATCGCCTCGCTCGATCTGGGCAGCGCGCCTGTGCGCAGGACGCTGGCGATGATGAAGGCGCACGGGACCGGGCTGGATACCACCATGGTCATACAGGAACGGCTGGCCATTTCCCGCGCCAGGCAGGTTTCGCCCGGCGACGCGGCCTATCTCGACCATATGCCGATCGCCTATCAGCGCTATCGCAAGCGGGCGTTCGTGCCCCTGCCCGATGCCGCACGCGACAAGGCCTATTTCGCGGCGCGCGACCGGCTGGTCGATCTCATGGCCCTGCTGAACCGGGAAGGCATCAGGATGTGGCCCGGCACCGACGACGGCACCGGGGTCAGTCTGCACCGCGAACTGGAACTATACACGATGGCCGGCATGACCGCGGGGCAGGTTCTGCGCAGGGCCACGCTGGAAGCCGCCGAACACCTCGGTGTCGATCAGCGCCTTGGATCGATCGAGCGCGGGAAACTTGCCGATTTCAGTCTTTATGCCGGCGATCCGGCCAAGGACATCAACGCCATTCGCGCCGCGCGGATGGTGGTGAAGAACGGCGCGATCTATTTCCCGTCCGAAATCTATGCGGCCCTGGGCGTAAAGCCGTTCGCCACCGCGCCCAAAGTGATCGAGTAGCCCGGCGGGCGCCGGTGACGCGCCTTGGAGTGGGATGAGGCTACGTCGCTTCGTCATTGCGACCCCGGCAGCAGCCGGGGGAAGCAATCCAGGGCGGCAGGTGGCGCCCTGGATCGCCGCGCGGCTTCGCCCCAGCCTGGAACGAAGCAGCTTTAAATCATTTCCTAACGCTTGCCGC
>JADLHU010000020.1 GCA_020848655.1 Novosphingobium sp. | reverse complement strand
GTTCCTCGCCCGCAACGATGAAGAACGCCAGGATCGGGATCACCGCGCCGTTCATCGTCATCGACACCGACATCTGGTCGAGCGGGATGCCGTCGAACAGGATCTTCATGTCCTCGACGCTGTCGATCGCCACGCCGGCCTTGCCGACATCGCCCACGACGCGCGGATGATCGCTGTCATAACCGCGATGGGTGGCCAGGTCGAAGGCCACCGAAAGCCCCTTTTGCCCCGCCGCCAGGTTGCGGCGATAGAAGGCGTTCGATTCCTCGGCGGTGGAGAAACCGGCGTACTGGCGGATCGTCCAGGGCCGGCCGGCATACATCGAGGCGCGTACCCCGCGCGTGAACGGGGCATAGCCGGGCAGGCCCGGATCGGCGGTGACGTCGTCGGCCGTGTAGAGCGGCTTGACGTCGATGCCTTCGGGCGTGTGCCACGTCAGGTCCTTGCCCTTGACCTCTTTCGCCGCCGCCGCCCGCCACTGCTCAAGCGTTGGCCCGGTTGCACTGCTCGGTTTGTCGCTCATCGTTCCACTCTCGCAATCACGTCATGCTGAACGGGTTTCAGCATCCATTTCACCACCCGCGAAGCCTGTGCCAGGAGGCACAATGGATCCTGAAACACGTTCAGGATGACAGGCCTTGCGTTCAAAGACGCCTCAATGCGCGCCCTTGGGCGTCTCCATGATCTCTGTCAGTTGGCCGCCCATGTCCCTGGGATGCACGAAAAAGATCAGCGTACCGTGCGCGCCGATGCGCGGTTCGCCCAGCACGCGCTTGCCCAGGCCTTCGAACCAGGCCTTGGCGGCATGGATATCAGGCACTTCGTAGCAGATGTGGTGCTGGCCCCCGAGCGGGTTCTTTTCCAGCCACTTGCCAACCGCCGAATCCGCCGCGGTCGGCTGGAGCAGTTCGATCTGCGTGCCAGCCGTGCCGTTCTCGCCCGGTGTGTTGACGAAGCACACCCGGACCTGCTGGCTTTCCAGCACGAAAGGCTCGGTAATGTCGGTCGCGCCCAGAACGTCGCGGTAGTGCGCGATCGCAGCGTCGAGATCGGGCGTGGCGACGCCGATATGGTTCAGCCGGCCCAGCTTCATGCCGCGACGCTTTCCAGCACCATGGCGATGCCCTGGCCGCCGCCGATGCACATGGTGACGAGCGCGTAGCGGCCACCGATGCGCTTCATCTCATAGATCGCCTTGACCGTAAGGATCACGCCGGTCGCGCCGACCGGATGGCCAAGCGAAACGCCCGAGCCATTGGGGTTCACCTTTTCGGGATCGAAGCCCAGCGCCTTGGCGACGGCAGCGGCCTGCGCGGCGAAGGCCTCGTTGCTCTCGATCACATCGATCTGGTCCAGCGTCAGGCCGGCACGCTTAAGCGCGATCGGCACGGCCTTGATCGGGCCTTCGCCCATGTATTCCGGCTCAACCCCGGCATGGCCCCAGGCGACGATGCGAGCAAGCGGCTTCAGCCCGCGCGTCTCGACTTGCAAAGCCGTCGCCAGCACGACCGCGGCGGCTCCATCGTTGATGCCACTGGCGTTGCCGGGGGTGACGGTGCCGTCCTTCTTGAACGACGGCTTCAGCCCGGCCAGCACTTCGAGCGAGGTATCGCCCTTCACATGCTCGTCGGTGTCGAACACCTCCACGCCCTTGCGCGTCTTGATCTCGATCGGGAGGATCTGCTCCTTGAAGCGGCCCTCGGCCTGGGCGCGAGCGGCGCGCTGGTGGCTGGTCACGGCCAGCGCGTCCATCTCTTCGCGGCTGATGCAGTGGCGTTCCGCCACGTTCTCGGCGGTGATGGCCATGTGATAGCCGCCGATCGGGTCCGACAGACCGACGAGCAGCGCATCCTCCAGCGTGACATTGCCCAGCTTCTGGCCAAAACGCGTGGCGTGGTCATGGAACGGGGTGTTCGTCATCGATTCCGCGCCGCCGGCAACGGTGATCCCCGCTTCGCCCAGCATCATCATCTGCGCGGCCGAGATGATCGCCTGGATGCCCGATCCGCACAGGCGGTTGAGCGTCAAGGCGGGAACCGCGCTCAGAATGCCGGCATTGAGCGCGGCGACGCGGCCCAGGTATGCATCGCGGGCGCTGGTGGCGCAAACCTGTCCGAACACGACATGTTCGACATCGCCAGGCGAAACGCCGGCGCGGTTCAGCGCCTCGGTCACCACCTTGCCGCCAAGGTCAGACGGCTTGAAGCTCTTCAGCGAGCCGCCGAAATCGCCGATCGCGGTGCGCACGCCGCTGACGATGTAGATATCTTCCATGGGTGTCTCTCCTTGCCCTTAGCCGGGTCAGAGCGGAATATTGTCGTGCTTCTTCCAGGGGTTCTCGAGCGCCTTGTGGCGCAGCTTGCGAAGCCCCAGCGCAATGCGACGGCGTGTCGAATGCGGATGAATCACTTCGTCGATGAAGCCCTTCGCCGCCGCCACGAACGGGTTGGCGAAGCGATCCTCATATTCTTTGGTCTTTTCGGCGATGCCAGCGGTGTCCAGCCCGCGGAAGATGATCTCCACCGCGCCCTTGGCGCCCATCACCGCGATTTCGGCGGTGGGCCAGGCATAGTTGAGATCGCCCCGCAAGTGCTTGGAAGCCATCACGTCATAGGCGCCGCCATAGGCCTTGCGCGTGATCACGGTGATCTTCGGCACCGTGGCTTCGGCATAAGCGAACAACAGCTTGGCGCCGTGCTTGATGATGCCATTGTGTTCCTGCGCGGTGCCCGGAAGGAAGCCCGGCACGTCGACGAAGGTGATGATAGGAATATTGAACGCATCGCAGAAGCGCACGAAACGCGCGGCCTTCTTCGACGAGTTGATATCGAGAACGCCGGCCAGCACCAGCGGCTGGTTGGCGACGACGCCGACAGTGCGCCCTTCGACACGGCCGAAGCCGCACAGGATATTTCCGGCATGCGCAGGCTGGATCTCGAAGAACTCACCCTCGTCGAGCGTCTTGCGGATCACTTCGTGCATGTCATAGGGCTGCGCGGCGGAATCCGGCACGATCGTATCCAGGCTATCCTCGATGCGATCCCACGGGTCGGACGAAGGCCGCTCTGGCACTTCTTCCTTGTTCGAAAGAGGCAGGAAATCGAAGAAGTCGCGCGCGGTAAGCAGCGCCTCGATATCGTTTTCCAGCGCCAGGTCGGCCACCGAAGTCTTGGTGGTGTGCGTGACCGCGCCGCCCAGTTCCTCTTGCGTGACGACTTCGTTGGTGACGGTCTTCACCACGTCGGGTCCGGTGACGAACATGAACGAGCTGTCCTTCACCATGAAGATGAAGTCGGTCATCGCCGGCGAATAGACCGCGCCACCCGCGCAAGGCCCCATGATCAGGCTGAGCTGCGGCACCACGCCCGAGGCGTTGACGTTGCGCTGGAAGATTTCGGCATAGCCGGCCAGCGAGGCGACGCCTTCCTGGATGCGCGCGCCGCCCGAATCGTTAAGCCCGATCACCGGCGCGCCGACTTTCATCGCCATGTCCATGATCTTGCAGATCTTCAACGCGTGACGTTCGGAAACAGCGCCGCCGAACACGGTGAAGTCCTGGCTGAAGACGAAGACCAGGCGGCCATTGATCGTGCCCGATCCCACGACGACGCCATCGCCCGGAATGTGGCTTTCGTTCATGCCGAAATCGATGCAGTTGTGCTCTACGTAAGCGTCGACTTCCTCGAAGCTGTCTTCATCCAGCAGGATGTCGAGCCGCTCGCGGGCGGTGAGCTTGCCCTTGGCGTGCTGCGCATCGATCCTGCGCTGGCCGCCACCGAGCTTGGCCGCTGCGCGGCGCCGTTCCATTTCCGCGATATTAGCTGACATATGGGCAGAATCCCTCCTGACTATTCGGCAGCGCCTAGGCCCCTCCTCGCATCTGCGTCAACAGGATTTTAAGCGCGCGATTAAACAAACTGATACGTGCTCCGGGTGGTACATCCGCCGCGATCAGCGCATCAGCACCAGTTCCTCTGCCATCGAGGGATGCAGCGCGACGGTGGCATCGAAATCGGCCTTGGTCAGCCCCGCCCGCACTGCGATGGCCGCTGCCTGGAGGATTTCCGGCGAATCCGGCCCGATCATGTGGATGCCCAGCACGCGATCCGAAGCGGCATCGACGACCAGTTTGTAGAGGCCGCGCTCATGCCGATCAGCAAAGACGTTGCGCATCGGGCGGAAATCGGATGTGAACACCTTGACGTTGTTGCCATAGGCCTCGCGCGCCTGGCTTTCAGTCAGCCCCACCGAGGCGAGCGGCGGCTGCGAGAACACGGCGCTGGGCACGCAATCATAGGAAATCGTGCGCGGGTTGCCGCCGAACACGCTGTCGGCAAAGGCATGGCCTTCGCGGATGGCGATCGGCGTCAACTGGATGCGATCGGTCACGTCGCCGATGGCATAAATGCTCTCGCAAATGGTCCTGTTGTATTCGTCGACCGGAATCTCGCCCCTTTCGCCCAGCGCGATCCCCGCCGTCTCCAGCCCCAACCCATCGGTCTTGGGCTTGCGACCGGTGGCGATCAGCACGACGTCGGCGGGAATGGCGTCGTGTCGGCCCGCCGAAATGCTCAGCGTGCCATCGGCCTGCTTTTCCACCGCGTCGATCGGGCAATGGAACTTGTATTCGATGCCGCGCGCCATGGTGATCTGGAGCAAGCGATCGCGCAACGCCTGGTCATAGCCCCGCAGGAGCGTGTCTCCGCGCGTGATCACAGTGACATGGCAGCCCAGCGCGTTGAAGATGCCGGCGAATTCCAGCGCGATGTAACCCGCGCCCTGGATCACGATGCGCCGCGGCAGTTCGGGCAGGTAGAATACCTCGTTCGAGGTGATGCAGTGCTCCACCCCCGGAAACTGGGGCAGCACCGGCCAGGCGCCCGTGGCGACGAGGATGATCCTGGCGCTGATCTCGCGCCCGCTGGCCAGCCTGACGCCATGCGGGCCGGTGATGCTGGCGTGTTCGTGAAAATGCGCGACCTTGTTGCTGTCCAGCGTCGAGGTATAGGCCGCCTCGATCCGCTCGACATCGCGCAGGACCGTGTCGCGCAACGTCGCCCAGTCGAAGCGCATGCCTTCCACCGTCCAGCCATAGTACGCCGCGTCCTGCAATTCCTCGGCGAAGTGCGATCCGTAGACGAGCAGTTTCTTGGGCACGCAGCCCCGGATCACACACGTGCCGCCGATGCGATGTTCTTCGGCCACCGCCACGCGCGCACCGTGCCCGGCAGCGATGCGGCTGGCCCGCACGCCGCCCGATCCGGCACCGATGACGAAAAGGTCGTAGTCGTATTCAGCCATGAAACGCTCCTGTTGCGAGCGCGATATGGCGTTGCCGGCCGGGGATTGCCAACCCGAAATGGCGACGGGCGCAAGGCCTTCGCCACTTCCGGCGACCTCAGGCGATGATCGCGGCGGCCACCGCGCCAAGCACATCGCGCGCATCGCCGGGCGCAAGGCGCACCTGCAAGCCGCGCTGCCCGCCGTTGATA
Organism: Novosphingobium sp.; assembly: GCA_020848655.1. GTDB lineage: Bacteria > Pseudomonadota > Alphaproteobacteria > Sphingomonadales > Sphingomonadaceae > Novosphingobium. The sequence continues at coordinate 7,013 of JADLHU010000020.1, read as the reverse complement.
TAGACCCGGTCGTGCGCCAGCGCCGCTGCCTCGATCACCGTCGGCACCTTGCGCGCCTGGCCGAACGGGCTGATCCCGCCCACCTTGTAGCCCGAGATGCGCTCCGCCTCGGCGGGCTTCATCATTTCCGCGTGCTTGCCGCCCAAGGCCGCCGCCAACCGCTTCATCGCCACTTCATGATCGGACGGCACGATCGCGCAGACCGGCTTGCCATCAAGCTTCGCCATCAGCGTCTTGAGCACACGCGCCGGATCTTCGTTCAGCGCCTCTGCCGCCTGCAGGCCGATGCTGTCGGCATCGGGATCATAGGCATAAGTATGCACGGTGAATGCCACGCCGGCCTTGGCCAGCGCCATCGTCGCTCGGGTCGCCTTCGACATCGTGATAACTCAGGCAGATAGCCCGGCGGCGGCCAGCAGCGCCTCGGTGGAAGGATCGAACGTGGCGTTGCCCTGCTCGATCTGCCGGGCGATGTCCTTGCCCAGTTCGACGCCGAACTGGTCGAAAGGATTGATGCCCAGGAGCACGGCATTGGCAAAGGTGCGGTGTTCATGGAACGCGATCAGCGCGCCCAGTGCGGCCGGGGTCAGTTCGTCGATGAGGATCGTGGCCGAAGGGCGATTTCCCGGATAGGACCGCGCCAGATCGTCGCTCTCCTTGCCGGCCATCAGCGCCGCGCCTTGCGCGAAGCAGTTGGACAAGAGGATGCGGTGGTGCGCGGGATCGAGCGCATCGCCCGCCGCGATGGCCGCGATGAAGTCCACCGGCACCAGATTGGTGCCCTGGTGCAGCAACTGGAACACCGCGTGCTGCGCATCGGTGCCCACCCCGCCCCAGGTGATCGGCGCGGACGGCCCATCCAGCGGCGCGCCGTCTGCCGTCACCGACTTGCCGTTCGATTCCATTTCCAGTTGCTGGAGATAGTCGGGCAGCAAGGCCAGCCGCTCATCATAGGCAAAGACCGCGCGGGTCTGGCAGCCTTTCAGGCGCGTGTAATACTGATCGGCAAAGGCGGCGCGCAGCGGCAGGTTGTCCAGCCCGTCGGTATCGCGAAAGTGCAGGTCTACGGCGGCCGCGCCTTCGAGGAAGGCCACGAAATCCTGCCAGCCCAGCGCCATCGCCACCGGACAGCCGATCGACGACCATAGCGAATAGCGGCCACCGACGCTTTCGCCGAACGGCAGGATGCGCGTCTCGTCGACACCCCATTCGATCGCCTTTTCAGGATAGGCGGTCAGCGCCACGACCCGGCCATAGGGATCGTCGACGCCGTTGGCGGACAGCCAGCTCAGCGCGCTGGCGGCGTTGGTCATCGTTTCGGTGGTGGTGAAGGTCTTCGATGCGACGGCGATCAGCGTGGCCGCCGGATCGCAGGCGGCGAACGCCGCTTCCAGCGCGCAGCCATCGATATTGGACACCACGTGCACGTCGATCACCGCTCCGTCGCGGGCCAGCGCGTCCACCGCCAGCGCCGGTCCCAGCGCGGAACCGCCGATGCCGATGTGGATCAGGTGGCGCACATCGCCCAGCGCGCCCTGGTGAATCGCCTCGACGAGCACTTGCATGCGGGCGTGGAACGCGAAGGCGGCCTCGACGCTGGCCTCGTTGCCGACACCGCGCTGGGCGGTATGCTCGGCCGCGCGGCCTTCGGTGGGATTGACCACATCGCCCGCGAACAGCGCCGCGCGCCGCTCGGCAAAGCCCATCGCATCGGCCAGTGCCAGGAACGCATCGCCATGCGGCTGATCGAGGTGAGTCTTCGACCAATCGAACAGGATGCTGCCATCGGGAATATCAAGCCGGGCGGACCATGTCTCGAACCGGCCCGGATCGGCGGCGAAAAGCCCGGCCAAGGTGGGCTTGGGCAGGGATTTCAGCGCGCTCCATGCCGCGTTTACCGGGTCCGTCATGCCGTCGCTCCTTCGCTGGTTGACCCAGCCTTGATTCATTCAGCCTTATGCATGCTGCATCTGCGAAGGCCAAGCCCTTCCCGTCATCCCGCCGCGGCCTTGCCAGGACCGGCAGGTGCAGGATGAGCGAGCCGCCGGCCGATCGCGATCATCGGCGCCTCGACGAAGCGATAGACCAGCGCCGCCACCACCAGCGTCAGAGCGAAAACGGCGGCCATGTATGTCATCGGCCAGTCGCGCGGCGAAAGCACATGCGGCAGCACGTGCAGGCCGATGTCCTGGAACAGGTACAGCGAATAGCTGATCGTGCCGAGATACATCGCCACTCGCCCCGGCCGTGGCTTCAGCCACAGCACCGCCACGAACACCGCGATCGGTAAGGACATCGATGACGCCAGCGCCAGCGGCTTGAAATAGACGTTGGCGTTGTTGGGCACCGGCACGAACGCCCCGCCCAGCACGATCCCCGTGGCCATGGCCAGCGGCACCAGCAGCAAGGCCCAGCGCCGCGCCGCGATCGATCCATCGGCAAAGGCGGCGCGCAGCAGCGTGCCCAGCAGGAAGATGCCGATGAAGAACGGCATTTCACGGATCGTGCCCAGGCCGCTTGCGAAGGGCAGCAACGCCAGAACCAGCGCGACCAGCACCAGGGCGCCGATCACGCGCGGATCGCCCAGCAGCCGCAGCGCGACCAAAAGCGCGCACAGCACATAGAATCCCATCTCGTAATTCAGCGTCCAGTATCCGGGGCCGATGTTCCAGCCGCCCCAGAAGCCCTGCATCATCGTCAGGTTGCCGAGGATCGTGGCGAAGCCGGGTGGATAGCCCTTCACCGCCGCCACCCACGACAGGACGGGGATAGACAGCCAGTAGGCGGGGTAGAGGCGGAACAGGCGGCTCACCACGAAATTGCGCAGCGGCCGTGCGCCCTTGAAGCTGAACGGGATCACCAGCCCGCTGATCAGGAAGAACAGCACCACCCCGAACCGACCCAGGTTGATCGTATCTAGCAACGGATCGAAGACCGTGTGCCCGCCCTCGCGCACCATCTGGCAGGCGTGCTGGAACACCACCGCCAGCGCAGCGATGCCGCGCAGGCCGTGCACATGATCCAGGCGTTGCGATGGTGGCGTGGCGATGGCGGCTTGGCTCCCGATAACTATCGCGCAAATCGCGGCAAGATCGGCTAGATGCAAGCCGTTTCCCGTCCGCGCCGGGGAAAGCCGCCAGCCGCCGGGCTTGACGGGACGCCCGGCGGCCAACATGGATTGCCGATGACCGAAACCGCCCCCGCCGACGCTGCGGAAACGCCTGCCCCCGCCTCGCGGCCCGAGAAGAAGGAAGAGAACTTTTTCGTCTTCCTGATCAAGCTCGTGCTGATCGTGGTCGTGTTCCGCAGCTTCTTCCTGTCGCCGTTCAACATCCCCAGCGAATCGATGCTGCCGCGCCTGCTCAACGGGGACTATCTGCTCGCCGCCAAATGGCCTTATGGCTATTCGAAGTATTCGCTGCCCTTCAGCGTGCCGCTGATCCCGGGCCGCATCTTCGCCGGCCAGCCGGAACGCGGCGACATCGTGATTTTCAAAGCCCCACCCGGCAACGATATCGACTATATCAAGCGGGTGATCGGGTTGCCGGGCGACCAGATCCAGATGATCGGCGGGCAGCTTCACATCAACGGCAAGCCCGTGCCCAAGCAGCGCATCGCCGATTTCGAACTGCCGATCACGCCCAACACGCATTGCTACCTGCCCCAGTTCGAGGCCAGGCGCGCCGATGGCGGCGCGGTGTGCCTCTATCCGCGCTACCGCGAGACGCTGCCGGGCGGACGCAGCTATGACGTGCTGGACCTGGGCCTTACCCCGCAGGACGATACGCAACCCGTGGTCGTGCCCGAGGATTCGCTGTTCCTGATGGGCGACAATCGCGACAATTCGCTCGACAGCCGCTTTCCGGCGGTGCCCGGCCAGGGCATCGGCATCGTGCCGCAGGCCAACCTTGTCGGCCGCGCCACGGTGATGATGTTCTCCACCGATGGATCATCCGAATGGATCAAGCCCTGGACGTGGTTCACCGCCGCGCGCTGGAGCCGGATCGGCGGGACGTTCTAGGCGGATGCTGTCCGACCCGACCCGCGCCTTCCTGGCCGACCTGATCGGACGCCCTCCGCGCGACGAGGCGCTGTGGCTCGAAGCACTGACTCACGGCAGCACCGGGCACGACCGCAATTACGAACGACTGGAGTTCCTGGGCGATCGCGTGCTGGGCCTGTCCATCGCCGAATGGCTGCACGAAACCGGGCGCGACAGCGAAGGCAAGCTGTCGCAGCGCCTTAACGCGCTGGTCAGCCGTGCCACGTGCGCACAGATCGCGCGGCGCATCGGCCTGGGTGCGCATATGCACCTGGGCAAGCAGGCGCGCGACGATGGCGGCCATGACAGCGACAATATCCTGGGCGACGTAATGGAGGCGCTGCTGGGTGCCAGCTTCGTCGAACAGGGTTTCGATGCCACGCGCGCCATGGTGCGGCGGCTGTGGACCGATGCCATCACCGGGCAGACCGGGCAGCGCAAGCATCCCAAGTCGGCGCTGCAGGAATGGGCCGCCGGCAATCGCCGCAAGGTGCCCGAATACCGCCTGCTCGATCGGTCCGGTCCCGATCACGCGGCGCGCTTCACCGTGGCCGTGGCGGTGCATGGCGTGGGCGAGGCCGAGGCTTCGGGATCGAGCAAGCAGGAAGCCGAAACATTGGCCGCCGAGGAATTCCTCAGGAAATTCGGATGATCGGGCACGCGGCCTTGCGTGCCCCAGAAGGACATACCCATGATTGACAAATGCGGCCTCGTTGCCGTGATCGGCGCGCCCAATGCGGGCAAATCCACGCTGGTCAACGCGCTGGTCGGCCAGAAGGTCGCGATCGTTTCGGCCAAGGCGCAGACCACGCGTGCCCGGCTGATGGGCATCGCCCTGGCCGAAACGGAAGAATACCGCGCCCAGCTTATCCTGGCCGATACCCCCGGCATCTTCGCGCCCAAGCGCCGGCTCGACCGTGCCATGGTGGCCGCCGCATGGGACGGCGCGCAGGAAGCCGACGCGATCCTGCTCGTCGTCGATGGGCGCAAGAAGAAGCTCGACTATCTCGAATCCATCCTGGAATCGCTGCAGGGCCGGCCCGAACGCAAGCTGCTGGTGCTCAACAAGGTCGATGAGACTCCTAAGGAGCCATTGCTGATCGCCGCGCAGGCGCTGGCGGGCGAAGGCCAGTTCGACGAAGTGTTCTTCATCTCGGCGCTGACCGGCGACGGCGTGCCCGAACTCAAGGCGCGCCTAGCGGACCTGATGCCCGAAGGCCCCTGGCACTATCCCGAAGACCAGGTTTCCGACGCCAGCGAACGCCTGCTCGCCGCCGAAATCACGCGCGAGCAGCTCTATCGCCAGCTTCACGACGAACTGCCCTATGACAGCGCGGTGCGGCCCGAAAGCTATGCCCACCGCAAGGACGGATCGATCGAGATCCACCAGCAGATCGTCATCGCTCGCGACAGCCAGAAGTCCATCGTGCTGGGCAAGGGCGGCGCCAAGATCAAGGCCATCGGCGAAGCCGCGCGCAAGGAACTGAGCGACCTGCTGCAAGCCAAGGTCCATCTGTTCCTGCACGTGAAGGTGGAGGAAGGCTGGGCCGACAGCCGCGACCTGTTCGAGGAAATCGGGCTGGACTGGGTGAAGTGAGGGGGTAGACTACCTGACGGGGGAACGAGGATACTGGACAGCGCACCGCTTGCAGTCGTGATTCTTCTGCTATTGGGCGGCATGCTGCTGGCGTTCGAGGGCGGCTTTCGCCTCCACCGCCTGCTCAGCCGCGACCTTGCCTCACCCGACACCGGCACCACCGACGAAAGCTATGTCCTGTCCGGCGTGTTCGGCCTGCTGGCGCTGCTCATGGCCTTTGCCTTGAGCCTGGCGCTGGACCGGCACGAACAGCGCCGCTCGCTGGTGGTGGAAGAAGCCAATGCGCTGGGCACCTTTTCCAGCCGCCTCGCGCTGCTGCCACCCGACGTGCGCCTGCCGCTGCAGGCCGACCTGGCGCGCTATGCCGACTTGCGCGTCAGCGCCGGACGCAGCGCTTCGATGGCGGACTATGAGCGCAAGTCCGCCGAGGCGGAACAGGTGCATGCCGCGATCGGAATGCGGCTCTACGCCGCACTCGGCACTGGCCCCACCGACACGCGCGCGCCGCTGCTGCTCGCCCCCTACAATTCGACCGGTGACATCGCCACGGCCCGCCATGCTGCCCGCGCCGCCCAGCTTCCTGGCGAAGTCATGACGCTGCTCGCCGCCTACTGCCTCATCGCGGCCGCGACGCTGGGCTACACGCTGTCAGGCGCGGGAAGACCGCACCGACTGGCCTCGGCAGTCCTGTTCGTACTGCTGGCCTTCGCCTTCACCACCATCGTCGACCTCGACCGCCCACGCGACGGCTTCATTCGCGTCCCGCAAAGCGAACTGGCCAAAGTGGCAAAAGGATTGCCGAGGTAACGGCGGGGCGACGGGAAGATGTCGGCCCCGTTCCCCCAGTCCCCCAACCTCACTCAACCCCGCTCAGCCTGAGCCTGTCGAAGGCCACGCGCTGCCGCCAGCCCCATGCGGCCTGTCCCCGCACGCAAGCTGCGAAACCAGTTCCCAGTCGCCCTTGATCAGCGCTTCCTTCTTGGCCCGGCTCCAGCCCTTGATCTTGCGCTCTGCCGCGAAGGCTTCCTCGCGCGACATGAAGCTATCGGACCAGACCAGAACAAGCGGTCTACGCCGCGCGGTATAGCCGCCCAGCGCTCCACTTTCGTGCAACGCAATGCGCCTTTCGAGATCGTCTGTGTGGCCGGCATAGTAGCTGCCGTCGTTGCAGCGTAATAGATAAGCGTGGAAGGCCATCGCGCGGGTTTAACGTCGGCGCGTGGCCTTCGACAAGCTCAGGCTGAGCGGAGGTTGCGTGGAACTCCCAAGACCCGCTCAGGCTGAGCCTGTCGAAGCACACGCGCTGAGCCAGCCCCAAGCCTCTTACCCGCCAGCCGCCCCCTCGCGCCGCCCGACGCTGCTCCAGTCCACGTG
>JADLHU010000019.1 GCA_020848655.1 Novosphingobium sp. | reverse complement strand
TTCGGCATCGCAGATGGGACGGTTCGAGACCGAGACGCTGGCTCTGGCCGCGAACCGGGCGGCGCTGGCCGATCTGAACGGCCAATGGATCGACCGGTTTCATGACCGCAACGGGTTGAAATACATCTATACCTTCCAGCGCGACAGTCTGGATCAGGCCGCACAACTGATCCCCGGCGTTTCCGCGGGTACGACGGGCAATTCGCGGAACGAACGCCTGATCTACGTGCGCGGCTTCGATCGCTATCAGGTGCCGCTCTCGATCGACGGCATCCGCATCTACCTGCCGGCCGATGGGCGGCTGGACTATGGCCGTTTCCTGACGCCGGACATCGCGGAAATCCAGGTGGCCAAGGGCTATGCCTCGGTGCTCGATGGTCCGGGTGCGATGGGCGGCGCGGTCAACCTGGTGACGCGCAAGCCCACCAAGGCTTTCGAAGCCGAAGCGCGCGCCACGATCAACCTTGATAACGATACCGATTATGCCGGCTACACCGTGTTCGGCAGCGTGGGAACGCGGCACGACACGTGGTACGCGCAGGCCAGCTATGCGCGCAATTTCACCGATCACTGGAACCTGTCGAAGGATTTCAAGCCCACCACGAACGAGGACGGCGGTGCGCGAGACCTGAGCCGCACCAGCGACTGGCGCGTCAACGCCAAGATCGGCTTCACCCCGAACGCCACGGATGAATACGCGATCAGCTATACCCGGCAGGAGGGGGAAAAGCTGGCTCCGGTCCATGTCAGCGATGCGGCCAGCCTGCTGCGCTACTGGACCTGGCCCTACTGGAACCTCCAGAACATCTATTTCCTGACGACCACGCAATTGTCCGACATCGCGACGCTGAAGACCAGGCTCTATTACAACACCTACAGGAACAGCCTCGACAGCTTCGATACCAAGGCGCTGACCACGCAGACGCGCGGCAGTTCGTTCAACAGCGCTTATCATGACAAGGCCTATGGCGGCTCGGTCCAGCTCGATCTCAAACCCTTCGCGGCGGACCGGCTGAGCGTGGCCTTCCACTATCGCAGCGACCAGCACCGCGAATATCAGGAAAGCTTTGCGCCGACCCACTTCGTCGAACCGTGGCAGACCAACAAGGAAGCGACTTACAGCGCGGCGATCGAGAACAGCCTGATGCTGTCGCCCACGGTCGAGTTCGTGGCGGGCTTCAGCTATGACTGGCGCGATCTCAGCCGGGCGGAAGACTATGCCAGCGGCGCGTTCATCTATTACCCGCGCCACAACGGCGCTGCCTGGAATGCGCAAGGCCAACTGATCTGGATGGCCAGCGATGCGGCGCGGTTCCATGCCTCGGTTTCATCGCGTGCGCGCTTTCCCACCATTTTCGAACGGTTCAGCACGCGCTTCGGCACGGCGGCGTCGAACCCCTCGCTGGCGGCGGAGCGCGCCACCAACCTGGAACTGGGCGGCACGCTGGATCTGGGGGCGGTGCATCTGGAAGGCGCGGCGTTCTACAGCTTTGTCGACAATGCGATCGTCTCGGTCCGGCTGGCCTCGCCGCCGGCCCCGGCCAACACCAACCAGAACCGGAACCTGGGCGATGCGCGCTATTACGGCGTGGAACTGGGCGTTACCGCCACGGTTGCGCCGGGCTTGCGAGTGGGGGGCAACTACACCTGGCTGCACCGCGCGTTCTCGATCACCCAGCCGGTCGATCCGCTGCAACTGGTGCCGGGCTTCCGGCTGACCGACGTGCCCGCGCACAAGGCCTTCGTCTGGGCCGAATGGTCGCCGGCGAGCGGGCTGCGCATCGTCCCCAATATCGACATCGCGTCCGATCGCACGACGATCACGTCGTCGACATCATCGGCGCTGTCGCCGCTCTATTACCGGACCGGCCACTATGTGCTGGCCAACTTGCGCGCCGATTACGACCTGCTGGACAATGTCACGATCGGGGTTGGCGGGCGCAATCTGTTCGACACCGGTTATGTGCTGGCGGACGGCTATCCCGACGTGGGGCGCAGCGCCTTCGTGAGCTTGCGTGTCCGCTACTGATGCAGGGGCCGTTCAGTCCTCGTGCTGCGCGGCGCGGGGCAGCGGTCGCAGCGCGGATTGCAGGGCCGCCCAGGCATCGTCGCTTTCGGCCTGCTGCGCCGCCGCCTGAAGGTTGCGATAGTGCGCAAGCACGCTGGCGCCCAGTTCGGTCAGGCGCGCGCCGCCGCCCTTTGATCCGCCGGCCGCCGTGGCGATCAGCGGCAAGTCCCAGCAGCGGTTCATCACGTCCACCAACAGCCAGGTGCGGCGATAGCTCATCCCCAGCGCGCGGCCCGCAGCCGAAATCGAGCCTTCGCGCGCGATCGCATCCAGCAGATCGGCCTTGCCCGGTCCCATGGCGATTTCATCGCCCGAATAGATCTGGACCTTGATCTTCAGGGGAGGGGTGCTGCCTGCCATGGCAGCAGCTTAGGCCAATCGGGCGATACGGAGCAATCGCGCTGCGCGGCGTCCGCGTGCTTTTTCCGGGCCATGGCGCGGGAGCGGCATTCGCTTCGCAACGCGCATCATGCTAGGCGGGCGGCGTATGGATAGGGTGCACAGGATGGCGGCCGGCGCCAGGGGCGTGCGGCGGGGGAGCGTCAAGGTCTTCTTCGATGGCGGCTGCCGACCCAATCCGGGGCCGGTCGAGACTGCCGTGGTCGCGGGCGGCGTGGTTCATGTCCGCAAGGATCATGGGGCTGGCGACAACAACGACGCGGAATGGCTCGCCTGTCTCGATGCGCTGCGCGTCGCGCGCGATGCGGGCCTTGGCGATGTGATCCTGATCGGCGATTCCACGCTGGTGGTGCAGCAGGCCAGCGGTGTGCTGCGCGGCGTTCCGCCGCGGTTCCAGGCCTATCTGGACCGCTTTCACGCCGAGGCGGCGGGATTCGACCGCCTGCGCATCCGCTATATCCGCCGCGCGCAGAACCTGGCCGGCATCGCGCTTGCGCGCGCGGGCGGCCGGATCTGAGCATCGGCGGCGCAACCAAGGACGATCGGGAAACGATGGCTCGCCTGCTTCTGTTCAACAAGCCGTTCGGCGTGCTTTCGCAATTCACCGATGCCGGCACCGATACCGCGCGGCCCACGCTGTCGGGATTCGTCGCGGTGCCCGGGGTCTACCCGGCCGGACGGCTTGACCGCGACAGCGAAGGGTTGCTCCTGCTGACCGACGATGGCCGGCTGCAGGCCCGCATCGCCGATCCGCGTTTCAAGATGCCCAAGACCTATCTGGTGCAGGTAGAAGGCGACACAACCGAGGCACAACTGGGTCTATTGCGGGCAGGAGTGGCGCTGAAGGATGGCCTGACGCTGCCGGCCGAGGCCGAAGCGATCGCGCCGCCGGATCTGTGGCCGCGCGATCCGCCGGTGCGCTTTCGCAAGAGCGTGCCCGATGGCTGGATCCGGTTGACCATCCGCGAAGGGCGCAACCGCCAGGTCCGCCGGATGACTGCCGCCGTCGGCCTGCCGACGCTGCGGCTGGTGCGCTGGAGCATCGGCGACTGGAAGCTGGATGGCCTGGCGCCGGGCGCCTGGCGCGAGGTGCCGCTGCCGTCCGGGGGGTAGCGCTCAATCCTCGTTCCCGGCCCCGTCCTCATCCTCGTCGGCGAAGGCGAGGCTGCCTTCGTTGCACAGCGCGGTGATCAGGCTGACGACCGATGCCGAGCCGGCCAGCGCGGGCGTGGCCTCTATCCTATCCTGCGCGCAGAGCGTGCGCGCAAAGGCCGCCGCATCGCCGGACAGGTCGCGGCATTCCCCGTCGACGAACAGGAGCACGACCCCGGCCTCGCCCGTGACGAAGGCAAAGCGGCTGGCGGGGTTGCGTTCCAGCGCCGCGCCTTGCGCCAGCGCCGCGCGCACGGCGTCGGGCGTCAGCGGTTCCTCGGGCCGCCAGTCAACATCGGGATACTTGCGCGCGCTGCTGTGGCGGCCGAACCAGCGCGCGAAGCGATCGTGATCGAGCACGGCCTCCGCCACCATGGCCTGCAACCGGGCCAGCGCCGCGTCGGTGATCTCGCCGGGGTTGGCCTGGAGCGACAGGCCGGGATCGGCATAGCGATCGTCGTCTGATAGTTCTGCCAGGATCTCGTCGGTCCACAGGCCGATCAGTTCGTGGCGCGCAGGCGCGCGAAAGCCGATCGAATAAGTCATGCAATCGCCATCCACCGCCACGCCATCGTGCGCCACGCCGGGCGGCAGGTAGAGCACGTCGCCCGGTTCCAGCACCCATTCCCCGGTCGCGGTGAAATCGGCAAGCAGGCGCAAGTCGGCGTGCGGCAGCAGGGCGGCGCTTTCATCGCAATGCTGGCCGATGCGCCAGCGGCGCCGGCCCATGCCTTGCACCAGGAAGACATCGTACTGATCGTAATGCGGGCCGACGCCACCGCCTTTCGCGGCATAGCTCACCATCACGTCGTCGATGCGCCAGTTCGGGATGAAGCGGAACGGCGCGATCAGCGCGGCGACATCGGGTACATAGTGATCGACCGCCTGCACCAGCAGCGTCCAGTCGCTGTCGCCAAGCTGGCCGAAGCGCGCTTCGGGGATCGGCCCGTGTTCGACCGCCCAGGCCCCCGCCGCCCCCACGACCAGGCGCGCTTCGACGTCGTCCTCGCAGGCCAGCCCGGCCAGTTCATCGGGATCGAGCGGGCCGCGCCAGCCGGGCAGGGCCTGGCGGATCAGCAGCGGCTTGCGCTGCCAGCTATCACGCAGGAACGCGGTGCGATCGAAGTTGTGCAGTTCCATGTGCGGTCGCGCCCTGTCTTGCGCCGTTCGCCCGGCGCCGCTGCGCTGCTCTAGAATGATTTCGCGCCGGATGGAAACATCCGCCGGCGGCGCGCCGGCACCTTGTCGATCCCGCCCCGGATGCTACCGCACGATGCAGACAACCAGAAAGTCATGCCATGGATTTTGACGACCAGTTGCGCCGCTATTTCGCCACGGCCGATCTTGCGGCGATTTCGCCCGATGCCCTGGCGGCGGGGGTGGAGCACATGCGCGTCGATTTCGGCATGGAAAAGGATCGCGGCCGCCGTTTCGCGCTGTGGACGCTGATGCACATGTTCGGCGTCGCGCCCGATCTTGACGTGGCCTTCAAGGACGAGGCCGATCGCAACGCCGCGCGCGATTTCATGGAAATGGTCGAACGCGCCGCCGATGGCTGAACCGGGGCCAGCACCGCGCCCGATGGCGCGCGCGGATCACTGGGCGCCGGGCTGCCCGGCCTGCTGCTGGCGTGCCGCCAGGCGCGGTGCGATCAGGGCGCAGGCGATCAGTTGCAACTGGTGGAACACCATCACCGGCAGCAGCACGATGCCCACTTGCGCCGCCGGGAACAGCACGCTGGCCATCGGCACGCCCGAGGCCAGGCTTTTCTTCGATCCGCAGAACAGCAGCACGATGGCATCCTCGCGGCTCAGCTTCAGCGCGCGGCCGAGCAGCGTGGTCAAGCCCAGCACCAGCGCCAGCAGGACAAGGCAGGCGGCCGCCAGCACCAGCAGGCTGGCCGGCGCCACGCGCTGCCACAGGCCTTCGACCACGGCCGCGCCGAACGCGGTGTAGACCACCAGCAGGATGGTTCCCCGGTCCACCCGGCCCAGCAAGGCCTTGTGGCGCGCCACGAAGCCGCCGATCCACGGGCGCGCCAGATGCCCGGCCACGAAGGGCAGCAGCAGTTGCAGCAGGATCGTTTCGGCCGAAGCCCAAGAAACGCCGCCGCTGCCGCCGATCAGCAGCGCCACCAGCGCCGGGGTGGCGAACATGCCGGCCACGTTGGAAAACGATGCCGCGCAAACCGCCCCGGCCACGTTGCCGCGCGCGATCGCGGTGAAGGCGATCGAGGATTGCACGGTGGACGGCAGCAGCGTGAGGAACAGCAGCCCCGCCGCGAATTCGCGCGGCAGAAACGGCAGCGCGGCGAAGCCGATGCCCAGCAGCGGAAACAGCCCGAAGGTGACGCCCAGCGTCGCCAGGTGCAGCCGCCAGTTGCGCGCGCCTTCCCAGATCGCCTCGCGCGAGAGCTTGGCGCCGTGCAGGAAGAACAGCAGCACGATGCCCGCGTCGGTCGCCCGGTCGGTGATCGGCACCCAGATGCCGCGCGCCGGCAGCAGCGAGGCCAGCAGCACCACGCCCAGCAGCGCAAGCAGGAACAGGTCGATGAGCGAGAACAGCTTGCGGAGCATTCCTGTCGATATCCCTTTGCCTGCCGTGCGGCGTGGCGCGCGCGCGGTTGATGGCCGGCCATATTGCGGATAGGCAAGAGTGCAAGTGCGATCGTTGGCGGGCATGCCGCCCGTTTGTGTCGCGCGTTGTCAACGAATCGTCATCCGGGGTGATGCCGCGCCTTGCCCTTGCGGCAAGGTTCCCCTAGGCCGCGCCGCGGATTTGCAACCGCAGGAAAGCACAAAGCCTTGGCGAACGTAACCGTGATCGGCGCCCAATGGGGCGATGAAGGCAAAGGCAAGATCGTTGACTGGCTGGCCAGCCGGGCAGACGCCGTCGTGCGTTTCCAGGGCGGGCACAACGCCGGCCATACGCTGGTGGTGGGCGATCAGGTCTACAAGCTCAGCCTGCTGCCTTCGGGCATCGTGCGCGGCACGCTGTCGATCATCGGCAATGGCGTGGTGCTCGATCCCTGGGCGCTCAAGGCCGAAATCGCCAAGCTCGAAGGGCAGGGCGTCGCCATCTCGACCGAGAATTTCGCGATCGCGGACAATTGCCCGCTGATCCTGCCGATTCACCGCGAACTGGATGGCCTGCGCGAATCGGCGGCGGGCACCGGCAAGATCGGCACCACCGGGCGCGGCATCGGCCCCGCCTATGAGGACAAGGTCGGCCGCCGCGCGATCCGCGTGTGCGATCTGGCGCACCTCGATTCGCTGGAACCGCAGCTTGACCGGCTTTGCGCGCATCACGATGCGCTGCGTGCCGGCTTCGGCCAGCCGCCGGTGGACCGCGCCGACCTGCTCGACGCGCTGCGCGAAATCGCGCCGTTCGTGCTCCAGTTCGCCGAGCCGGTGTGGCGGCGGCTGAACAACGTGCGCAAGGCCGGCGCGCGCATCCTGTTCGAAGGCGCGCAGGGCGTGCTGCTCGATGTCGATCACGGGACCTATCCGTTCGTCACTTCGTCGAACACGGTCAGCGGCACCGCCGCATCGGGTTCGGGGCTTGGCCCTTCGGCCACCGGCTTCGTGCTGGGCATCGTCAAGGCCTATACCACGCGCGTCGGTTCCGGCCCGTTCCCCACCGAACTGGAGGACGAGACCGGCCAGCGGCTGGGCGAGCGGGGCCACGAATTCGGCACCGTCACCGGTCGCAAGCGCCGCTGCGGCTGGTTCGATGCGGTGCTGGTGCGCCAGAGCTGCGCGATTTCGGGCGTGACCGGCATCGCGCTGACCAAGCTCGACGTGCTTGACGGGTTCGATACGGTGAAGATCTGCACCGGCTATCGCCTGCGTGGCAAAGTGCTGGACTATTTCCCCAGCCACGCCGCCGACCAGGCCTCGGTCGAGCCGATCTACGAGGAATTCGAAGGCTGGAAGGGCACCACCGCCGGCGCGCGAAGCTGGGCCGATCTGCCGGCGCAGGCGATCAAGTACATCCAGCGCGTGCAGGAACTGATCGAAACGCCGGTGGCGCTGGTTTCGACCAGTCCCGAGCGCGAGGACACCATCCTCGTGCGCGATCCCTTCGTCGACTGAGGCGATGATCGCGCTTCGCCCCGCCGCGCTTGGCCTGCTGATGCTGGCCGGCGCGGCGGGCGCGCAGGCGCCGATGCGGCCGGACTTTCCCCCGGTCGATCAGGTGATCGTGCGCAAGGCGGCGCGCACGATCACGCTCTATGCCGCCGGGCGGGCGGTCCACACGATCGGCGGCATCCAGTTGGGCGATGCGCCCACCGGCCCCAAGCGCTTCCAGGGTGACGAGCGCACGCCCGAAGGCCGCTATGTGATCGACTATGGCAATCCGCGCAGCGCCTATTACCTGTCGCTGCACATTTCCTATCCCGATGCGCGCGACCAGGCCTTCGCCGAGGCGCAGGGCCGCAGCCCCGGCGGCCAGATCTTCATCCACGGCCAGCCCAATGGCCTGCCCGACGGCCGCATGACCGGGGACTGGACCGATGGCTGCATCGCGCTCGGCAATGCAGAGATGGACCTGCTGTGGGAAACGGTGCCCGATGGCACGGTGATCGATATCCTGCCCTGAGTCGCTGGCCTCAGCCTTTCAGAGTTCAAGGGCCAACCGCGACGCCGGCCGGCCAGAATGACCCGCAACGCATGACTTGCTTTGCGATCAGTGGGGAGCGCGCGGCGTGGGGGGCTGCTTTTGCGCGGGGTTCTCGATCGGCTCTGGCTGGACGGGGCTGGTGTTTTTCTGCAGATGATCCAGGGCATCCGGTATCGGCGCACGATTTGGGTGCGGCGTGGGCCACCACCGGGTTGACTTTTACCCGCGCCTGCCGCAATGGCCGCAGCCTTGAAGGGGCGGCGAGCTTTCGCCGCTCTGCTTGTTTGCAGGCCGCCCGTGGCGGCAGTTCGAAAGTTTAGGATAGCGCCATGGCGAAGCCCGCAACTGTCAAGATTCGGCTGGTATCCACCGCCGACACCGGATTTTTCTACGTCACCAAGAAGAATCCCCGGAACTCGACCGAGAAATTCAGCTTCAAGAAGTACGACCCGGTCGTGCGCAAGCACGTCGAGTTCAAGGAAGCCAAGATCAAGTAAGGTTCACTACCGGTTCAAGGCCTTGGCTCGAAGGAGAATGGCATGAACCGATATAGACGAACTTTCCGCGATCTGGCCTTGCCCGATCTGGTCGGCGCCGCCGTTCTGGCGGCGCTGCCGTTTTCCCTTTCCGCGCCGCCAGCCGTGGCGCAATCGCGCGCCGCGCCCCAGGCGGCCACGCTCGACCAGGTGGTCGGCGCGCTGCGCGCCGTATCGACGCTGCGCGCCGATTTCATCCAGACCGATCGCAACGGCCAGCGCGTCAGCGGCGTGCTCACGCTCAAGCGGCCGGGCAAGATCCGCTTCCAGTATCAGCAGGACGTGCCGATGCTCATCGTTTCGGATGGGCGGGCGCTGACCATGATCGATTATGAAGTGCGCCAGGTGCAGCGCTGGCCGATCCGCAACAGCCCGCTGGGCGCGCTGCTCGATTCCAATCGCGATGTCAGCCGCTATGGCCGGCTCCAGCCCACCGCCAGCCCCGATGTGATCAGCGTGGAAGTGCGCGATGCCGCGCATCCCGAATTCGGCGTGATCACGCTGATTTTCGTGCGCAAGGCTTCGGCGCCGGGCGGGCTGGAACTGGCGAGCTGGGTCTCGCTCGATTCGCAGAACAAGCGCACCACGATTCGCCTTTCGAACCACCAGTACGGCATGGCCGTGGCCGACAGCGCCTTTCGCTGGACCGATCCGCGCGTGCCGTCGCGGCGGTAGGCCTTCTTGTCGATAGGGGGCAACGCATCGTCGCTGGACGTGCCGCTCTTGCGACAAGCTGCGACAATTCTTGCCCCCTCGTTCACTTGGCAGAAAGCAGAAAGCTCCTACATAGGGATGGTCAAGACGGCCTGAGGCGGGTTTCCCCCCTGTTGCCCTAGCCTCCTGGTAGGCCGTCCGACAAAGCGTGACGAACGCTCAAAGGAACCCTCGTCCCTCTGCCCCCGGGACGAGGGTTTTTTGTGTCCTGCGATCGGACCCGGCACCCTGGGCCGCGCTCTCCCATTGCCCGACAGCCGCAAGGCACTTAAAGCCCTCGCCATGGTCACCATCGCTACCTGGAACATCAATTCGGTCCGCCTGCGCGCGGATCAGGTCGAGCGCTTCTTGCGCGAACAGGCACCCGACGTGCTGTGCCTGCAGGAAATCAAGACGCAGGAATCCACCTTCCCGCACGCGGTGTTCGAAGCGGCGGGCTATGCCCACCGCGTCGTCCACGGCCAGAAGGGCTATCACGGCGTTGCCACGGTCAGCCGCCTGCCGCTGCGCGAAGTCAGCCGGCATGACTGGCAGGACAACGGCGAGGCGCGCCATGTCGGCGTGGAACTGCTTGGCGCGGGGCAGGGGCTGATCGTGGAAAACGTCTACATCCCCGCCGGTGGCGACGTGGCCGACCGCGACATCAATCCCAAGTTCGGGCAGAAGCTGGATTTCCTGGAACGCATGACGCGCTGGGCCGATGCGCTGGACCGGCCGACGCTGATCGTGGGCGATTTCAACATCGCCCCGCTCGATTGCGATGTCTACAATCACAAGGCGCTGCTGAAAGTGGTCAGCCACACGCCGATCGAGGTGGCAACACTGGGCCGCTTTCGCGATGCGCATGGCTGGGAGGATCTGGGCCGCCGCTTCATCCCCGCGCCCGAACGCAATTATTCGTGGTGGAGCTATCGCTCTTACTGGCGCGAGAAGGACCAGGGGCGCCGGCTCGATCACATGTGGGCTTCGCCCGATCTGGCGCCGCAGGCGCTGGGCCACCGCATCGTCGAGGAAACGCGGCGCTGGGACCAGCCTTCGGACCATGTGCCGCTGATCACGGAGTTCGCGCTCTGAATCAGCCTGCGCCTTCCGCGCCGCGCCGTGTGGCGCTGGCGATCGATGCGCTGCGCCACGGCTGGCCGATCGCGGTGGACGGGGCGTTCACGCTGCTGCCCGCCGAAACCGGCCATGCGGAAAACAGCGGCGAGGCCGTGCACGCCGCGCGGATGCTGATTTCGGCGGCGCGCGCGGTCACGCTGAAGCTGGCCAACCAGCGCGAGGCGGCGGTGCCCGAAGCGCCGGTTCTGATCCGCGCCGCGGACCCGTTCGACCTGCCGCAGGCCCGCGCGGTGGCCGATCCGGCGCTGGACCTGATCCACCCGATGAAAGGCCCTTTCGCGGCCGACCAGATCGCGGCGCTGGACGCGGCGCGCGCGGCGATGGAACTGGCGCGGCTGGCGGGCGTGCTGCCGGCGTTCCTTGTCGATCCGGTGCCGGCGGGCGAAGCGCAGGCGGTGCTTTCCACCGATCTGGCCGCGTGGAAGGACACCGCCCGGCTGACCATCGCCGCGCGCGCGCGCTTGCCGGTGGCGGCGGCGGAAGATGCGGAAATCGTGGCGTTCCGTTCGGCGGACGATTTGCGCGAGCATGTTGCGCTGGTGATCGGCACGCAGGACGGCGATCGTGCGCCGCTGGTGCGGCTCCATTCCGAATGCCTGACCGGCGACATCCTGGGCAGCCTGAAATGCGATTGCGGCCCGCAACTGGATGCGGCGCTGCGCGCCATGGCGGACGAGGCGCGCGGCGGCGGCTGGGGCGTATTGCTTTATCTGCGGCAGGAAGGGCGCGGCATCGGCCTGATCAACAAGCTGCGCGCCTATCGTTTGCAGGACCAGGGCTTCGACACGGTCGATGCCAACAACCGCCTGGGCCTGCCGACCGAGGCCCGCGATTTTCCCGTGGCGGCGAAAATGCTGGACCTGCTGGGCGTCCACGCCATCCGGCTGATGACCAACAATCCCGAAAAGGTCCGCGCGCTGGCGGCCGAGGGCGTGACGGTGGCCGAACGCGTGCCGCACCAGTTGCCGCCCAATCCGCACAATGCCCGCTATCTGGATACCAAGCGCGATCGCACCGGGCATCTGCTGGGATAGCGGCCCTTGCATCGCGGCCCGCACCCGGCCGCGATGGGCCGGGCGCACGCTGAGGAAAGAAGGGCGGGGCCGGGGTCCACACCAGCCCCGCCCCGGGGGCTAGAGCGCCCTCCACAGGATAAGGGCGATCACCGCGCTGACGGCGGCGGCGAAGAGAATCGCCCTGATGATGTCCCGCCCGGTCAGCCGATCGATGTGATCGGCGCGGAACCGGCGGTAGGATTCGGTGATGCGTTCGTTGCTGGCGATCATCGCCACGTCGAGCGCGGACGCCTCTTTGTGGAACCACGCCTTGATGGCGGCGATGCGGTCTTGCGTAAGGTGCGGGTAATCGGCCAGCGCGGCTTCGATCTGCGCGCGCCGGGCGGCGCCCGTGGCGTCGGAGGTGTTGTCGGTCATGCGAATGTCCTGATCTTGCGGATGGCGCGCGCGGATCGGCGCGCCGGAACGGCGGATCAGGACAGCGGGGGCGCTCTGGGTGATGGTCGCCACGCGGCAATGTCGCGCAGCGGTGGCCCGGTCGAATCAGGGCGCGGGGCGGGGCCGGCGGGCAGTGCCGCCACGCGCAGCGGCGGTGCTTCGGCATAAGGCACCAGCGGCAGCGCCGTGCGCGTCACCACGGCCTTGCGCACATCGCTGGTGCGCGCGGTGGCCAGCGTTACTTCATAGGTTACCGCGCCGAACGCCGAACCGTGGCGCTGCTGCAAGGGGCTGCCGACGGGTTCGGCCGCCTGCAGCCCGATCGTTGCGAGCATCAGCACCGCCAGCAGGCGGGCAATGTTCACAAGGGGCAGGCGGAGCAGCATGAGTTGGAATTAGGGGGGCGAAGATGAATTCGCAATGAAGCGCCGGCCGACTTTCCCCCGCGTCGATCTTCCGGCCGCCGGCTTGGCTCGCTTCAGCGCTTCTCGAAGCGGGTCAGGCCCTGCGCCAGCGCGTTCTGGCCGATCGCCAGTCGATCGCCCGACCAGTCGGCCACGAAAACGCTGCCCCATTCGATATCGGGAACGAAGCGCGCGTCGTTGCCTTCGATCACCAGCCCGTCGGACGGGTAGGCGCGGCCTTCGGCGGCCACGGCGATGAAGGCGGAGTGATTCTCCTTGTCGCGGCCCTGGACGAACCAGTTGCCGACGATCCGCCCGATGGCGCCGCCCGAAAGGTCGATCATGTAGTTGGTGGCCTTGCCGGCCGAATCGTCGAAGCTGTTGTCCAGCACCGCGATCTGGCGCGCGCGGCTTTTCAGGTAATGGCCGCCGCGCCCCGCCTCGAACCGGCTGCGTGTTACGGTCAGCGAGCCGTAATCGCCCACGTAGACCGAATGGGCGCAGCCGCCTGCGCCTTCGCAGGTGCCGAGCCGGGTGAAGGTGGAGCGATCGATGGTGATGGCGCTGGCGGCATCGTTGGCCGAGAGGATGCCCTGCTCGCTATCGCGAAACCAGCTTTGCGAAACGGCAAGGTTGCCGCGTTCCAGCCGGATGCCGGCGCCGGTCTTGTCGGCCACGCGGATATTGGCGAAGACCAGCCCATCGACGCGCGCACTGCGCCCGCGCAGGACCAGCGCGGCCTTGTTTTCGCAGGCGATGCCTTCCAGCACGGCTTCGCCGGGCTTCGCGGCCTGATAGGTGATGTCGCCATAGTCCTGGATCGCGCAGTCGGCATAGCGCAGCGATGCGAAGCGGATCGTGCCCGCGCCATCGCCGATGGCGTTCACCGCATCCTGCAACCGTGCATAGCTGCGCCCCGTCTCGACAACGGTATAGGGCGCGGTGGGCTGGGCTGGTGCCTGGGCCTGCCCCTGGGGCAGCGTCGGCGTCTGCGCGGCCCCGGTCATGGCGGGCAGGGTTGCGGCCAGGGCGCAGGCAAGCAGGGCGGCGGCGCGAAGCGGGCGAAAGGCGTCTGTCATGCGCGCGACCATAGCCTGCCCCCGGTTAACAGCGCGCAAAGCGGTGCCGGGGAACCGGGGAAGAGGGGCAACCTGCCCGAAAGGCCACCCCCTTTTGGAAGTGCCCCCTCTTGAAAGCTGGCACAGGTGCACCTAGTTTGCGAGTGCGGGCCGGGCCCCTCTGGCGCGGCGTGTCGGCCTTTATGGCGGCACGCGGCGTGATGTCGGACCGCATCGGATGAAGCCGATGCAATCTGGGTCCGGGCGTCTATCCCCCTACCCCCCGGCGCTACGGCCCCAGGCATCGGCTCATCCGATCGAACTTTTGGACCTTTTGTTCGATAGGGAGCTGTTCATGTCCGATCGCGTTTTCCGCCTGCTGGAAACCCACCAGAGGCTCGACGATCAACTCCGCCTCGCGCAGTCGCGGCGTGTCCCCGATCCTTTCGAGGTCGGGCGGCTGAAGAGGCTGAAACTGGCCATAAAGGACAGGCTTGCGCGATTCGCGCGCACCCCCGCATCGGCTCGCTGAGCCTGTCCCGAACGCCGGCCCGCTCCACGCCCCCTGAGATGGAGCGGGCCGGCGTTCACCCTTGCGCCGGTTTGCGCTGACCCATTCGCTCACGAGGCACCATGGAATTCCTTTTTGTCGACTGGCTTGGCACCCCGGCCTGGTTCTGGCTGGCCTTCGCCGGCATCGTCGTGTTGCTGACCGCCTTCGATCTTGGCTTCCTGCACAAGGAAGACAAGGAAATGGGCATTGCCGAATCGCTCAAGCTGTCGGCGTTCTACATCTCGGTCGCGCTGATTTTCGGCGTGTGGGTGTGGTTCGCCAAGGGCGCCGAATTCGGCATGCAGTATTATACCGGCTTCTTCATCGAAAAGGCGCTGTCGATCGACAACGTCTTCGTGATCTCGTTGATCTTCACCTATTTCGCGATCGCCCCCAAGTACCAGTACCGCGCCCTGTTGTGGGGCATCATCGCGGTGATCGTGCTGCGCGGGCTGATGATCGCCGGCGGTGCGGCCATCGTCGCGCAGGCGTACTGGGTGCTCTATATCTTCGCGGCCTTCCTGATCGCCACGGGCGTGAAGATGTTCTTCACCGCCGACGCCGCGCCCGATATCGGCAACAACGTGCTGGTGCGCTGGATTTCCACTCACATGCGCGTCACCAAAGAGCAGCACGGCCCGCACTTCCTGGTGAAAGTGCCCGATGAAAAAACCGGCCGCATGGTCACGGCGGCCACACCGCTGCTGCTGGCGCTGGTGGTCATCAACCTGGCCGACCTGGTGTTCGCGGTCGATTCGGTGCCGGCGATCTTCGCGATCACCACCGACACCTTCATCGTCTACACATCGAACATCATGGCCATCCTGGGCCTGCGCGCGCTCTATTTCGCGCTGTCGGCGATGGTCCACCGCTTCCATTACCTGAAATATGCGCTGGCCGCGGTGCTGGTGTTCATCGGCGCGAAGATCCTGATCGCCGACTTCGCGCTGGGCGGCGCCAAGTTCCCGCCGGTGGCCAGCCTTGGCGTGACCTTCGGCCTGATCGCGGCGGGCATCGGCTGGTCGTTGTGGAAGACGCGCGGGGAAGACGCGGCGGCCTGATTGGCCCACCCCAATGAAAACGGCCGCCGTCCCGGATATGGGGCGGCGGCCGCTTTCGTTTATGGAGCAGGCGGTTTGGGTGGAGCGGGGAAGGGCCTTACCGCGCGCCCAGATCGCCCTTGCCGATCGTGCCGCTGGCCATTTCCAGCATGCGGTCGAGGCTTTTCTTGGCGGCGAGGCGCAGCCCTTCCTCGATCTCGATGCGCGGGCTCAGGTCGCGCAGCGCGAGGTAGAGCTTCTCCATCGTGTTGAGCGCCATGTAAGGGCAGATGTTGCAGTTGCAGTTGCCGTCCGCGCCGGGCGCGCCGATGAACGTCTTGTTCGGCAGCGCCTTTTCCATCTGGTGGATGATGTGCGGTTCGGTGGCCACGATCAGGGTCTGGTCGGGGATGGTCTTGGCATATTGCAGGATGCCGCTGGTCGACCCGACATAGTCCGCGTGATCCAGGATGTGCGGCGGGCATTCGGGATGCGCGGCAACGGGCGCGCCGGGGTGCTGCGCCTTGAGCTTGATCAGTTCGCGCTCGCTGAACGCCTCGTGCACGATGCACACGCCCGGCCACAGCAGCATTTCGCGGTTGAACTTGCGCGAAAGGTAGCCGCCAAGGTGGCGGTCCGGCCCGAAGATGATCTTCTGGTCGGCGGGGATCTGCGAAAGGATCGTCTCGGCGCTGGACGACGTGACGATCACGTCGCTGAGCGCCTTCACCTCGGTCGAGCAGTTGATATAGGTCAGCGCGATGTGATCGGGGTGCGCTTCGCGGAAGGCCTTGAACTTTTCGGGCGGGCACGAATCCTCAAGGCTGCAACCCGCATCCATGTCGGGCAGCACCACGATCTTTTCGGGGCTGAGGATCTTGGCGGTGTCGGCCATGAACTTCACGCCGCAAAAGGCGATCACCTCGGCGTCGGTCGCGGCGGCCTTGCGGCTCAGTTCCAGCGAATCGCCAACGAAATCGGCCAGATCCTGAATTTCGGGCTTCTGGTAGTAGTGCGCCAGGATCACCGCCTTGCGATCCTTGCGCAGGCGTTCGATTTCGGCGCGCAGGTCAATCCCGGCGAGGTTGGCGGTCTGGACGGTCATCGGTGGCGCTCTTTCCCGTTGTCTTTGCAGGGGCAGATAGGGACTGCGCCGCGCCTGCCCAAGCGGAAAATGCCGATGGCCCGCCCGAAGCCGGGAAGAACCGGTTCAGGGAAGGTAGGCTTGCATCGGCCGCGCCGCGCCGGGTGCGCCTTCGGTCAGCGCCTGCGTCATCGCGATGCCTTGCGGGCTGTAGGCAATCAGATCGGCCAGCAGCATCGCCGCCGCCATCGCGCCGATACCCCACCACCAGGCCGGATGGATGCGCCCATCGCGGCGCCAGTCGGCGATCACGCCGGCCAGCGGAAACAGCACGGGAAAGGCGAACGCGGAGGCCCACCACGCCCAGGGGATCATCAGCGGCAGCGGCAGCAGGCGGCCAAATCCCGGGCCAGTGAGGATCGCCATCGCGCAGAGCATCAGGCGGCGATGCCACTGCGTCTGCCGCCGCAGCACGATGGCACTGCTGGCCAGCCCCACAAAGGCCAGCATGCCCACGCCATTGCCGAACAGGAATTCGTTCTGATCGAAGAAGAACGGCCCGCCCCGTTCGCGGATGACGTGAATGACCAGCGCCGTGGCCAGCACCGCCATCAACGGAATCCAGCCTGCCGCCAGCCAGCCCAGCCGCCGATGCAGCGCCAGCGATCCGCGCGTGGCGAGCAGGCTTTGCGTGACGTAGAGCACGACCCAGCCGAAGAACACGATGGCGTGGGCATGAAAGATCGCCGGCACCGCGAAGGTCGACCGGCCGAGGATGAGATTGGTCGAAAATCCGCCGACGATCACCGCCGCCATCAGGATGGCCGTGGTCGCGAAAAAGGTGCGGTCGTTCGAATAGCCGGCGTTACCCGCCGCAAGCGTGGCCATGGCGCTGTTCCCCCGCCTTGCTTCGCACTGCATCGCCCAGCAGCGTCAAGGCGCGCGGATTATAGCCAAATACGCGGCGTGGGCCAAGAGCGTGCGACTGAGTGTGTTGGGCGCGTTCGGGGGCGGTCAGGCCGCCAGCGTCCATGTTTCGCCCGCGCGCGCGACGCGGCCCTTGCGTTCAAGGTCGATCAGGTGCGCCAGCACCGATCGGCCGGCGGCGGGCCACAGCCTTTCATCGACGCCCTTGTACATGCGCGGGACAAGCAGCGGGATGGCGTGCGGGGTTTCCGCGAGCAGCCGCAGGATCTGGTTTTCGCGCTGGCGGCGATGACCGATCATGCCGCGCACGAGCTGGCGGGTCTTGTCCACTTGCGGGCCATGCGCCGGGTAATAGACGCGATCCTCGCGATCATGCAGCTTCTGCAGGCTGGCCATGTAGTCGGTCATGTCGCCATCGGGCGGGGAGACGACCGACGTGGACCAGCCCATCACGTGATCGCCGGTGAACAGCGCGCCGCTTTCGCCCAGCGCATAGCACAGATGGTTGGACGTGTGGCCCGGCGTGGCCACGGCGGTCAGCGTCCAGCCGTCGCCCGCAACAGTCTCGTCATCGGCAAGAACGTGGTCGGGGCGATAGTTGGCGTCGAAGCTGGCATCGGCGCGCGGGCCATCGTCCACCACGCTGAAGGGCGCGCAGCCGATGATCGGTGCGCCGGTCAGCGCGGCCAGCGGCGCTGCGGCGGGCGAATGATCGCGGTGGGTGTGGGTGCACAGGATGGCGGCAACGCGCGCATCGCCGATCGCTGCCATCAGCGCGTCGATATGCGCCGCGTCGTCCGGGCCGGGATCGATCACCGCCACGTCGCGCGCGGCGCCCACGACATAGGTGTGCGTGCCGGTGAAGGTGAACGGCGACGGGTTTGTGGCCAGCACGCGGCGCACCAGCGGCTCGGGCGTTTCGGCGGTGCCCACGGGCCAGGGTTTCGGGGGAGCGTTCATATCCGCGATATGGGGCGCGGCGGCGGCGTTGTCGAGGTGAAGGCGGATCGCGGCCCGCGTCGCCTTATTGCGCGACCGAGCGGCCCAGCCGCTCGCGCAGCCGCGCCACGGCGCTGGGGGCATCGGCCTCGCGCTGGCGCCAGCCCTGGTCGATCCGCACCAGCCGTGCATAGAAGCGCTCTGTCGCGCCGATCAGTTCGCGAATATCGGGCCGCAGCAGCATGAGCCGGTCTGGCTCCGATCCCGGATAGTCGGCGGCAAGCCGGCCGTGGCGGCGCAACTGGAATTCGGACAGTTCGCCCATGTGGAAGGCGCGATGGTTGAGCAGCCAGGCGATGGCGTGCATCATCCTTGTGGTGGTGCGCAGCGCCTCGCACGAAAGCGCGATGCGGGCGAGGTCTTCCTCGGCTCCGGCGGTTTCGATGCGGCCGGACAGGTCGAACGCGGCGCGCACTTCGTCCGACAGGACAAGCGCCTCGCTATAAAGCCCCTCGATGATGCGGGGGTTGATGGTGGCCGGTTCGGACATGTCCACCCCGGATAAGGCTTCGAACGGCCCGGCCGCAACCTTTGCTCCGCTCTGTCCACAGTTCAAATCGGGACTGTCCGAAAGCGGTACACGCGCGCGGCCTTTTCAGGGGGCGGGCGATTCAAAACGGGACGATCAGGCGATGATATCGGGAATCAGGTAGTCCTCGATCAGCGCGATCTGGTCTTTCAGCTTGAGCTTGCGCTTCTTCAGGCGGGCGATCTGCAACTGGTCGGTCGCGCCCGACGCGGTCAGGGCGTCGATCGCAGCGTCAAGATCGCGATGTTCGGTTTTCAGCACTTCCAGGCGCTTGCGCAACTCGTCTTCGCTCACGACGCAATCCTCAAGTCACGCTCCTCGGTATGCGTTTCGCCGCATGTCAGGACCATATCCGACATTCCGGCGCAGCAGAAATGCAGCCGGGCGAATGGCCCTCATTTAGCGCTTCGCAAGATAGGCCGTTTATGATTGCATGACAATCGCGCCGCTCCCGCTTTTGTCGAGTCGGCAGGGTGGGGTCAGCCAAGAAGAGGAGGACCATCTATGGAAACTTCACACGTCAGCGCATTGCAACTCAAGCACGCCGGTCTCGAACGCCGCCTCCACGAGGAAATGAGCCGTCCGGTGCCGGATAACGCGCTTCTCCAGGACCTCAAGAAGCGCAAGCTGCGGATCAAGGAAGAGCTTTCGCAGCTCTGATCGCGGATCAGCATACGACCCTAAATCGACATTGGATGCGCGCGGCGGCGCGCGATGCGTTCCCAAAAGCCCGGCTTTGGGCTAGTCGGGACGCATGACCAGCGTTGCCGCCGCCGCCGCCCGAACGATCCTTACCCGCCTGCACGAGGTGATGGCTTCGCGCAGCCATGCCCAGGCCAAGCTCAACACCGTTGTCGAAGTGATCGGCCGTGGTCTCGATAGCGAAGTCTGTTCGATATACCTGCTGCGCGAAGGCATGCTGGAACTGTTCGCGACGCGCGGCCTGGCGCAGGAAGCCGTCCACGTCACCCGCATGGCGGTGGGCGAAGGCCTTGTCGGCACCATCGCCGAAAAGACCGAAACGCTGAACCTGGCCGAAGCGGCGGCCCACCCGGACTTTTCCTATCGTTCCGAAACGGGCGAGGAAAAGTTCCACTCGTTTGCCGGCGTGCCGATCGTGCGGCACCAGCGTGCCGTGGGCGTGCTCAGCGTCCAGCATGTCGAGCCGCGCCGCTACGAGGAAGTGGAGATCGAGGCGCTCCAGACCGTGGCGATGGTATTGTCCGAACTGATCAGCAACGCCGGCCTTGTCGACGATGAGAGCGCGCTCAGCGCGTCGTCGGCGCTGACGGGGCCGGAACTGCTGCGCGGGCTGACGCTGGTCAAGGGGCTGGCCAGCGGCATCGCCGTCTACCACCAGCCGCGCGTCACCATCGAACACATCGTGGCCGAGGATACCGAGGCCGAGCGCCAGCGGGTTTATCACGCCTTCGACAAGATGCGCGAGCAGATCGACCGCATGGCCAGCCAGGCCGAATTTGGCGTGGGCGGCGAACATGAGGAAGTGCTCGAAACCTACCGCATGTTCGCTTACGACGAAGGCTGGGCGCGGCGTATCAACGATGCGATCGATTCCGGGCTGACCGCCGAGGCGGCGATCGAGCGCGTCCAGCAGCGCACCCGCATGCGAATGCGCCAGATCGACGATCCGCGGTTGGCCGATCGCATGCACGATCTGGAAGACCTGTCGAACCGTTTGCTGCGCATCGTGTCGGGCCAGCTCGGCACGGCCGCCGCCAAGGGGCTGCGCGGCGATGCGATCCTGATCGCGCGCAATCTCGGCCCGGCCGAACTGCTGGAATATGACCGGCGCCGGCTGAAGGGCGTGATCCTGGAAGAAGGCTCTCTTACCGCGCACGTCGTGATCGTGGCGCGGGCGATGGGCGTGCCGGTGCTGGGCCGCGTGCGAGGCCTGCGCGGCCTGGTGCGCGAAGGCGATCAACTCCTGCTCGATGGCGACGAGGGCACCGCCACCGTCCGCCCCGCGCCGGTCATGGTCGAAGCCTTCGAGGCGCGCTTCGCCAAGAGCCGGGAACGGCAGGCTGCTTATGCGGCGCTGCGCGATGTCGAACCGTTCACGCGCGACGGCACGCGCATCACGGTGATGATCAACGCGGGCCTGCGGGATGATATTCCCAACCTGGGCTTTACCGGGGCCGACGGCATCGGCCTGTTTCGCACCGAATTCCAGTTCCTGGTATCCGCCACGCTGCCCGCGCGCGAACGCCAGACGCGGCTCTATCGCGATGTGCTCGAAGCGGCGGGGGACAAGCCCGTGGTGTTCCGCACCGTCGATATCGGTGGCGACAAGGTGCTGCCCTACTTGCGCCACGACGATGGCGCGGGAGAGGAGAACCCGGCGATGGGCTGGCGCGCGCTGCGCGTGGCGCTGGAACGCGATGGCCTGCTGAAATCGCAGGCGCGCGCGCTGCTGGAAGCGTCGGCGGGCCGCACGCTGAACGTGATGTTCCCGATGGTGTCGGAACCGTGGGAATTCGATGCCGCCAAGGCCGTGTTCGATCGCCAGTTGGCGTTCCTGAAAAGCCGCAAGAAAGTGCTGCCCGAAGCCATTCGCTTCGGCGCGATGCTGGAAGTGCCGGCGCTGGCCGAACAGCTCGATGTGCTGGCGCCCAAACTTTCGTTCCTGTCGATCGGCACCAACGATCTCACCCAGTTCCTTTTCGCGGCCGATCGCGCCAATCCCAAGCTGGCCGAACGGTATGACTGGCTCAGCCCGTCGATCCTGCGCTTCCTGCGCCGGGTGATGCTGAACCTGGAGGGAACCGGCGTCGATGTGACGATCTGCGGCGAAATGGGCGGGCGCCGGCTGGAAGCGCTGGCGCTGATGGGGATCGGCCTTCGGCGGCTGTCGATCACGCCGGCGGCGGTGGGCCCGATCAAGGAACTGGTGCGCCGCGTCGATCTGGAGGAAATCGGCCAGGCGATGGCGGGCTGGCTGGCAGCGCCGCCGCCCAGCTTGCGCGCGGCGCTGCTGGACTGGGCCTGCGCGCGCGGCATCTCCTGCGATTGATCGCGCGCGGCAGGCCGTCTGGCGCAGGCGCTTAGCAGGGGGCTTGCCCGCCGGCCGGCGAAAGGCAAGGGCGGCGACCTTGACTTTGCCGGCGGGGCAGCGTTTGTCTCGCTCCCGGAACGGGACGTCAGTCACCTCCATTTCCGAACGGGACCGGGATGGCCGAACAAGATCAATATGATGCACCTCTGCCGCCGCTTTCCGTGGGGGCGCGGCTGCGCGTCGCGCGCGAAGCCGCCGGGCTAAGCCGGGCGGACGTTGCCGCGCGAACCAAGATCGCCGAACGCCACCTTGGCGCGATCGAGGAAGATCGCTTCGACGACCTGGCCAGCAGCACGTATGCGGTGGGTTTCGCCCGCGCCTATGCCCGCACCGTCGGACTGGACGAGGCCGAGATCGCGCGGCTGGTGCGCGGCCGGCTGGATGCCGGCGATGATGACGTGCGCCCGGCCGTGGCGTTCGAGCCGGGCGATCCGGCGCGCATTCCCACGCCGCGCCTGGCCTGGCTGGCGGCAGCGGGCGTGGTGGCGGTGATCCTGGCCATCTTCCTGTTCTGGCGCAGTTATTATACCCCGGCGGTAACGCTGCCCGACCTTACGAAGGATGAAGCGGCCGCGCCGGTGGTGACGGCCGCCGTGCCGGCGCCGTTGCCTTCGGCGGTGGCCAGCGCGCCCATTGCCGCCGCCTCGGTGGCGCCGCTGCCGGTTCCCGTTGCCATGGCGTCCGGACCGGCTCCGCAGGCCCGGCCCGTGGCTGTGCAAGTTCGGCCGACGGCGTCGCCCCGGCCCAATCCTTTGCCGACACCGCGTCCTTCGCCGACGCCGCGTCCCAGTGCTTCGCCGGCCCCCGCTGCTGCGCCCACCGCCCAGCCGCAGGCCCCCACTCCGGCGCCGGCCCAGGGAGCGGCCCAAGGGACGGGGGCGCAGGCCGAGCAAGCCTCCACTGTTTCGCAATAGGTTGCACTCGACAGCCACGCGGTTGTGCGGCAATCACGTCGATGGTGGGAGACATGGTTAATCTGCGGTTTCGCCGGCTTCTGGGCAGGCGTCCGCGATGATTGGTGATCAGTGGAGCAGATGACGCGATGAACAGCAGGTTCCGGCCTTTGCGCCCGGTAAGGGCGGCGACATTGACGGCGCTGGCGCCGATACTGGTCGGGGCGATCCTGATCGGCACGGCAGGTCCGGCTTTCGCGCAGGATACCCTGGCCGAAGCGCGGCTGCGCCGGATCGAGGCGGAAGTGCGCGCCTTGCAGCGGCAGGTCTTCCCCGGCGCGGACGGCAAGGTGTTCAAGCCCGAGATCACCCAATCCGCCCCGGCCAACGGCACGCCGGCCCCCGGCCAGCCGGCCACGACGCCACTGACCGACCTGTTGAGCCGCATGGAATCGGTCGAGGCGCAGATCGCCCGGCTCACGTCGCAAAGCGAACAGAACGCCAATCGCCTGAGCCAGATCGAAACCCGTTTGGGTATCGGCGCGGCTCCTGCCGTTGCCGGTCCGCCTGCCGATGCTGCGGGTGCGCCGGTCCCGCTGGTGCCGCCCGCCGCGGCAACGCCTACGCCCACGCCCGCGCCACAAACCAATCTCAACGCGATGACCGGCGGCGCCTCCGCGCCGAAGCCCGCCGTGGTCACCCCGCCGCCGAGGCCCCCTGCCGTCCGCCCCGCGACCACGCCCGCCACCGGCCCTTCGGCGCAGCGGCTGGCCGCCGTGCGCGCCATCGAAAAGCCGCAGACGGCCGACGCCGGGGATGATGAATACAGCTATGGCTTCCGCCTGTGGGAGGCCAAGTTCTTCCCCGAAGCGCAGCAGCAACTGAAGCTCTATGTCGATAAATATCCGCGCCATTCGCGGATCAGCTATGGCCGCAACCTGCTGGG
The DNA here is from genome assembly GCA_020848655.1 of Novosphingobium sp. GTDB lineage: Bacteria > Pseudomonadota > Alphaproteobacteria > Sphingomonadales > Sphingomonadaceae > Novosphingobium. Next base: position 22,082 of record JADLHU010000019.1, on the reverse strand, counting down.
CCGCGCCTTCCTTGATGATGGCAAGCCGCGCGAGGCGGCAACCTGGTTCCTCCAGAACTTCCAGACCGACAAGACCGGCGCCCGCGCTTCGGATAGCCTGCTGTACCTGGCGGTGGCCATGGCCGAGCTGAAGGACACCAATCGCGCCTGCATCGCGCTGGCCGAATTTTCCGAGACCTATGCCGCAGAATCGGTCAGCCGCCTGAAGAGCGTTTACGATGCCACCCGCGCTCGGGTGAAGTGCAACTGATCCGATGCCGCTGCGGGCGACAGTCCTGAGCGAACGCTTCGCCGTGGCGCTCGACACGCTGTGGCCCGAAGGACGGCGCGATCCGCAGGCACGGCTGGGGTTGGCCGTTTCGGGCGGACCCGATAGCTTGGCCCTGCTGCTGTTGGCGGCGTCTGCGCTGCCCGGGCGCGTGGAAGTGGCGACCGTCGATCATCGCCTGCGCGCCGCCAGCGCGGCCGAGGCGGCCGAGGTGGCGCATCTGTGCGAAAGCCTGGGCGTGCCGCACAGCACGCTCGCCGTTGCAGTGGCCCCTGGCAATGTCCAGGCGGAGGCGCGGCGCGCCCGCTATGGGGCGCTGGCCCAGTGGATCGAGGCACGCGGGCTGGCGGCGCTGGTCACTGCCCACCATGCCGACGATCAGGCCGAAACGCTGCTGCTGCGGCTGAACCGGGCCAGCGGCGTGGCCGGCCTGGCGGGCACCCGCGCGCGCGGCACGGTGCCCGATAGCGAGATCCCCCTGCTGCGGCCGCTGCTGGGCTGGCGGCGCGCGGAACTGGCGGCGATCGTCGACGAGGCGGGAATTGTCGCGGCGCAGGACCCCAGCAACAGCGACGACCGGTTTGACCGCGCCCGGCTGCGCAAGGCGCTGCGCGATGCCGAGTGGCTGGATATCGAGGCGATCGCGGAAAGCGCGTCACACCTGGCCGATGCCGATGCCGCGCTGGATTGGGCGGCGCATCGCGAATGGCGCGAAGCGGTCCGCACCGAGGGACCGGCGATGATCTATCGCCCGCAGGCACCGCGCGCGGTGGCCGTGCGCGTGCTGGCGCGGGTGGTTGCGCGGCTTGATGGCGAGGAACCGCGCGGCAGCGCCGTGGCGCGCCTGTTTGCCGGGCTGGTGGCGGGGCAGACGTGTTCGATCGGCAATCTGGTGGCGCGCCCATCGTTCGATGGCTGGACGTTCACCCCCGCGCCGAAGCGGCGGCCGCCCAAGGATTGACGAGTGCAGGGTTCAGGAGCGCAGGATTCAGGGGCTGATGAACGCTCCCTCTTATGACCGGGCGAAGCAATCCAGGGCGGCCCGTAATACCCTGGATTGCTTCCCCGGTCTTCCAGCCTTTCGGCTGGACGTTAGCCCGAGCTACAGGGAGCGGCCGGACTACCGGTACTGATACAGCAGGATGCGCCATTTGGGGTCAAGAATCGACCAGTGAATCTCCCAATCCTACCATTTTGCCGCGAGTAATGAACACCCGGTCGCCCAGCTTTGTCACATCGAAGACCTTCTTGGCGAAGGCTTCGGGCATGCCGATGCAACCGTGACTGGCATAGCCCCATTCCACCTTGGTGGCGTGGAGGGTGATTCCGTCGTTCGTCAGCCGCTGCATGTAAGGCATCGGCGCGTCATAAAGATTGGAAACGTGGTGCCGCGCCTTCTGCGTGATCGGGAAGACGCCAGTGGGCGTGGGTTTTTCTTCGGTGCCCAGCAGCACCGCCGACGCGCCGATTTCATAGCCGCCCCGAAACACCGAAATCACCCGCGCATCGAGATCGACGGTGACGACGATCGGCCCGGCGGGCACGTTGGCTTCGTCCCAGTGCCAGTCGCCATAGCGGATCGGGCCGCTGATCGGCAGGATGCGCTTGATCACGAAAGGTTCGCCGGCGCCGGGCGCGGGGGCCTGTGCCTGCGATTGTGCCGGCACCGGCGCTGTCGCGCCAGCGAGGGCGGGCGGCGTGTAGAGCGGCTGGCCGGCAGCCTGCGCGACGGCGGGCGTGGCGGCGGCCTGCGGCGCGGGTTGCGAGCGGGCGGGCGGATCGGCGGCGATAAGAACGCCCGCAATGGCGACGAGGCCGACAACGGCCCCGGCCAGCAGTTTACGTCCGTTAGACAGACTTCGCATCGCACGCCTCACCGGGATCTGGACAGATTGCCTTTGTCCCGAATCGCCGCACCTTTGAACAGAGCGACGTCACGGCCGTCCCGGTTAGAGACTCGCCGCAAAGCAAAGGTTAACACGAAACGCGGCCGGGTGGCGCATTTTTTGCCGAAGCGCCCTATCCATGCGCGCCGAATTCGTTGGCGATGGCCGTGGCGATGCGCAACGCCAGCGCTTGCGCACGGGCGATGGGATCGATGAAATCGCGGTGGATCGTGGCATATCCGGTTGCGCCTTCGTCGGGATAATCGGACGGTTCGCTGACCGAGAAATCGTCGATCGAGGGGAACGAGATCGGGAAGGCGCGCCGCAATTGCGCCAGCGCTTCGTCGATGCGCAGCGTGAACACCATCTCGATCACGTCATCGCGGCTGATGTCGTTGGCGCGGCTGAAGGGCGGGGCGGATACCGCGCGCAGGAAGATGTGCTTGAGCAGCGCCAGTCGCAGCGCCTGCAACACACCCAGGCTGCGCCGGGTCTGCTCGCGATCGGGCAGGGGGGAATCGTCCGGGATCAGTGCCAGCAGGCGGTGCAGCTTGAGCGAATCGACCCGCAGCCGCGAGGCGAGGCGGCGGAACACCCCGGCGCGGTCGTCGCGCGTCAGATGCTCGGCCAGCGTCAGGCAGGCGTCGGCGATGTGCTGCTCGTCGCCGCGATAGGGGCGCGTGGCCCAGTAGGCGGAATTGAACAGTTCGCCAAAGGCCGCCACGGTCTTGATGCTGGCCAGCGCGTTGGCGGCGCGCACCAGCCGCACCAGTTGCGCCCCGCGCGGGCTTTCGCGCAGCAGCGCGGCGATTTCCTCGCGGTTGCCTTCGGCGGCGGTGCCCACCCCGGCGATCACGTTCACCGGATAGCCAAGCTGCTGGAGCACGGCGTTGTGCGGGATGGCGCGGATCTGGCGCAGGCTCATCGAGCGGTCGGCCGCCAGATCCGATTGACGGCGCGACTTGCGCGATCCGGTGTCGTTCAGCATGCCCAGCCCGAACGCGGTCACCGCGCGCGAATAAGTGGCGCTGGCAAGATGTTCCTGCTGCACGCGGCGGATGGCGCGGTAGAAATCGAGGCTGAGGTCGGTGCGCCGGTAGAACGGATCGGTCGGCGCTTGCGGATCGGCCAGCCACGGCGGCATTTCGGCAAAGCGGGTCAGCGTGGCCAGCGCCAGTTGGGGCGATCCGAAGAACAGATAGCCATCGCCGCCCTGGAAGCTGACTTCGGGTTCCAGCCGGATGCCCGCGCGCACGAAGCGCCGCCGCGCCCAGGGGGACAGCGGCCAGGCCAGTCGATCGGCAAAGCTGGCGGGATGCGCGCCGCGCCCCATGCTTTCGCCGTGGGTGTTGAAGATCAGCGCGGATACGTCGGTCAGTCCGTTGGCCACCATCGCTTCGGCCAGCCGGCCCTGGAGCCGTTCGATAGCCAGCGCGGCGGGCAACTGGCCGACGAAGCGGCCGGCGTCCGAAAACCCGGTCTGGATCGAAACGCGCCCGCGCTTGCGCGCATATTCGCGATAGGCCTCTTCGGCCAGCACCGCATCGAGGAAGCGGCCGCCGTGTTCCAGCGCGCTTTCCGTCTCGAACAGTGGCGAGACGTCGACCTTGTGCTCGATCCCGAACAGACGCGCGAAATACAGCGCGGCGAGCACGGTCGTCGGCTGCTCGCATTCCGCCACCAGCATGCGGATCGGCGTGTCGGCATCGATATGGGCGAGGATCTGCGCCATGGCGAGGAACTGGCGCACGGCGGTGCTGTTTTCGATCGCCAGCGCCGCGAAGTTGGAACGCAGCGGCTTTGCGGCGGCGAGCAGTTCGCGCATCTGCACCAACGCCGCCTGGCTGCCGAGATCGAGCTTGCCTTCGGGATCGATGCGGCGGCGGATGGCGTTCTGGAGCTGCGAACTGTTCACGCGGAAGTGAATCCAGCCCATGCCCAGTCCATCGGCGCGCATCGACGCGGCAACGACGAGCAGTGCGCGCGCGGTTTCCTGATCGGCGTCGCGCGCTTCGGCTTCCAGTTCGGCGATCACGGGCGTCAGGCTGACCAGGCGATCGGGGTGATCGGCGGTCAACTGGTCGGCGGCGGCGGAGACGGCGGCCGGATCAGTCAGCTCTTCACCGAAGATCGCCGCCATGTCCTGCGTGCGCTGTCCGGCGCGGGCCAGCCGTTCGGCCACGGCGGGGGCGACGGTGGCCAGGCTTTGCGCATAGCCGGCCAGCCGGCGCGCCTTTTCGATCAGGCGATAGCGGATCGATGTGGCCCAGCCGATATCGGTGCGCCCATCCATGTCATAGCCGACCCAGGTGGCGAAGCGCACCGGCAGCGGTTGCAGGCTGCGCCAGCGCTTCGGCCAGCGCGCCGCGGCAATGTCGAGCAGCAGCCCGGTGATGCGATCGCGCGCCGCCTGGCCGCGCGCCATGGCGGCGATCGCCGCTTCGTGCTCGGTGTCGAGCGAGATCGTGTCGCGCGGGTGCGGCGCGATGCACACCGCGCTTTCGCTGATGTCTCCCGAAGAAGCGGAACCGGCGACGGCCACCGACTGTGCCTTGGTCAGCAAGAAGGTGGGGTGCGCGGTGAAGACGATGTGCGCCGCCGGGCGCTGCCAGCGCGCGGCGAACGCGGTGAAATCGTCCTCGTCGGCCAATGCGCGCAGGCAGGCCTCGTTTTCCGCCGGATCGAGCGGGGCGACCAGCCGGTTCAGCTTGGCGGCACGGGCGCGCAGCCCTTCGCATTCCAGTTCCGCGACCAGCGCATCGACGGTGTCGAGCGTCATCGCGCCGCTTTCCAACTGGCGCGACAGTTCTAGGCCAAGCTGGAACACCGGGTTGAACAGCGGGGTTTCGGCGGTGCGGACGTGCAGTTCCTGCAACCGCCGGTCGAGATCGGCGACCCCGCTCATCGTGCCACCGCCTTCGCGCCCAGCGCGCTGGCGGCGCGGGCCGCCGCTTCGATGGCCGGCACATCGGGTGGCCCCTTGGGGACCATCCAGCTACCCCCAACGCCAAGCACCGCGTCAAGCGCCAGCCATTGCGGCGCGCTGTCCAGCGTGATGCCGCCGGTGGGGCAGAAGCGCACGTTGCCGAACGGCGCGGCGATGGCTTTCAGCGCAGCCAGGCCGCCCGATGCCTCGGCCGGGAAGAACTTGAAGCGATCAAGGCCCATGTCCAGCCCGCGCATCACGTCGCCGGCATTGGCCGTGCCCGGCAGGAACGGCACGCCGGCTGCGATCGCCGCCTTGCCCAGCCGCTTGGTCAGCCCCGGCGAGACGATGAATTCGCTGCCGGCCGCCAGCGCCGCGTCGAGATCGGCAGGGTTGAGCACGGTGCCCGCGCCGACGATCGCGCCGGCCACGGTTTTCATTGCCCGGATCACATCGAGCGCGGCGGGCGTGCGCAGCGTCACTTCCAGCACCGGCAGGCCGCCCGCGACAAGCGCCTCGGCGATCGGCACGGCGTGGGCCACGTCCTCGATCACCAGCACGGGGATGACCGGCGCGGTGCGCATGATGGCTTCGATGGGGCTGGGTGTGGGAAGGCTCAAGGCAGATGCTCCTGGGCAAAGGCCGCCGCCGCGCCGAACAGGCCCGGTTGCGGAGAGGTGATGAGCTTGACCGGCAGGCCGGCCATCAGGTTTTCGAAGCGCCCCTTGGCGCGGAAGCGTTCGGCAAAGCCCGAGGCGAGCAGGCTGTCGCGGATGCGCAGGCCCAGCCCGCCGGCGATGACCACGCCGTCCGCGCCCTGCGCCAGAGCGATGTCCCCCGCGACCGATCCCAGCGCCAGGCAGAACCGCTCCACCGCGGCGGCGGCCAGGCTGTCGGTTCGGTCGTGCGTGGTGCCAGCGGCCCACAGCGCGCGGTCATCGAGCGCGGCGACCGCCTTGCCCTCGATCGCGGCGAGCGTGTCGTAGATATCGACGATGGCCGGGCCGGCGACGACGCGCTCGGCCGAAACGCGGCGATGGCGCGGGCGCAGCCGGGCGAGGATCGCGTCCTCGATGCTATCGAGCGGAGCGAAGGCCACATGCCCGCCCTCGGTCGCCTGCACGCGGTAGCCGCCCTTGCCGTCGCGCCAGACGTGCGCCACGCCAAGGCCGGTGCCGGGGCCGACGATGCTGAGCGTTCCGGTGGCGGGCAGCGGCGTGTCCGGCCCGCACAGGTGCAGATAGGCGGCGTCGTCCGCGCGCGCCACGGCGTGGCCCACCGCGCCGAAATCGTTGATCACGGTCCAGCGATCGACGCCCAGCATCTCGGCAATCTGCGGCGGGCGGATCGACCAGGGATTGTTGGTGAAATGGATCACGTCGTCAAAGACATGCGCGGCGACCGCGATGGATACGGCGCGCGGCAGATCGCCGCCCTGCTGCCGCGCGAATTCCTGCCACGCCGTCTGGAAGCTGGCATGATCGCGCGTTTGCAGCGTCAGCGGCTCGCCCACTGTAATCGCGCCGCCCGCGCCTGCGGTGGCGATGGCAAAGCGCGCATGCGTGCCGCCAATGTCCACGCAGACGAGGCGTATGGACGATGCGGCGCGTGCGGTCACAGGCCGGCTTCCTCCAGCATCGCAGATCCGCCCTGTTCGGCGCCGCCGGCAAAGTGGCGGAACATGGCGAAAAGTTCGCGACCCATGCCCGAAAGCGCCTCGGTGGGGCGGGCCGGTTCGCGATCCGAAAGGTCGGCCAGCACGTCGAGTGTGCCGTCGTGCGCGCACAGGCGCACCACATCGCCATCGCGCAGCAGCGCCAGCGGGCCGGAGCGGCCGTCCTTGGCCAGCGCTTCGGGGGTGACGTGGATCGCGGCGGGCACTTTGCCCGATGCGCCCGACATGCGCCCATCGGTGACGAGCGCGACGCGAAAGCCGCGATCCTGCAACACGCCCAGCGGCGGGGTCAGTTTGTGCAGTTCGGGCATGCCATTGGCGCGCGGACCCTGGAAGCGGACGACGACGATCACGTCGCGATCCAGTTCGCCGGCCTTGAAGGCATCCTGGACGGCTTCCTGTGTGTCGAACACGCGGGCCGGGGCCTCTATCGTCCAGCGCGTGGCATCGACCGCGCTGGTCTTGAACGTGGCGCGGCCGAGGTTGCCCTGCACCAGCCGCATCCCGCCATCGGCGAGGAACGGCGTGGCGACGGGGCGCAGCATCTCGTCATCGAGGCTGGTTTCGGGGGAGGGACGCCAGCTCAGCCTGTCGTCATCCAGTACCGGCTCGCGGGCATATTCGACCATGCCTTCGGGGGCGACGGTCAGCACGTCGGCATGGGCAAGCCCGGCGCCCAGCAATTCGCGCACGACATAGCCGATGCCGCCCGCCGCGTGGAAATGGTTCACGTCGCCCGATCCGTTGGGATAGACGCGCGCGATCAGCGGGACGACGGCGGACAATTCGTCGATGTCCTCCCAGTCGAGCAGCACGCCCGCCGCGCGGGCCATGGCCGGCAAGTGGATGGCGTGGTTGGTTGAACCGCCGGTGGCGAGCAGGCCGACCACCGCGTTGACCAGCGCCTTTTCGTCGACCACGCGCGCCATCGGGCGGTAATCGTTGCCGTCGCGCCCGATCGCGGCCAGCCGGTGCACGGCAGCGCGGGTCAGCGCCTGGCGCAGCGGCGTGCCGGGCGGCACGAAGGCGGCGCCAGGCACGTGCAGGCCCATCAGTTCCATCATCATCTGGTTGGAATTGGCGGTGCCATAGAACGTGCAGGTGCCGGGCGAATGATAGCTGGCGCTTTCGCTGGCCAGCAGTTCGGCACGGCCGACCTTGCCTTCGGCGTAAAGCTGGCGAACTTTCTGCTTTTCCTTGTTGGCGATGCCCGATGGCATCGGCCCCGATGGAATGAACACCGCGGGCAAGTGGCCGAAGCGCAGCGCGCCGATGACCAGGCCGGGCACGATCTTGTCGCAGATGCCCAGCAGCGCCATGCCATCGAACATGGCGTGGCTCATCGCGATGGCCGTGGCCATGGCGATGGCGTCGCGGCTGAACAACGACAGTTCCATCCCGTCCTGCCCTTGCGTCACGCCATCGCACATCGCCGGCACGCCGCCCGCCACTTGTGCGGTGGCGCCCACCTCGCGCGCGTAAAGCTTCATCTGCTCGGGATAGCGGCCATAGGGCTGATGCGCCGAAAGCATGTCGTTATAGGCGGTGACGATGGCCAGGTTGGCCCCGCGCACGTCGGCGATGGCGGCCTTGTCCTCCAGCGCGGCGGCAAAGCCGTGGGCGAGGTTCGAGCAGGAGAGGAACCCGCGATTGCCGTGCTTGTCGGCCTCGCGGTCCATCAGGTCGAGATAGCGCTGCCGGCTATCGCGCGAGCGTGCGACGATCCGTTCGGTGACACGCGCCACGGCGGGGTTGAGACTGGTCATCGGCGTTGCTCCTGCTCATCCTGCGTGCCTGCCCCGCAACGGTCGCCGCTATTGGGATATCACCGCCTGCGAGGCGGGCGCGTATCCCCGTTATTCATGCCACGTCACGCCGTCGCGCTCGGCCAGCGCGATCGCGGCCGACGGTCCCCAACTGCCGGCGGTATACGGTTTCGGCTCAAGCCCCTGGTCGGTCCAGCTTGCGCGCACCGCGTCGATCCAGTCCCACTGGGCTTCCACTTCGTCGCGGCGGACGAACAGCGTCTGATCGCCCTCGATCAGGTCGAGCAGCAGGCGTTCATAGGCGATGCGCTTTTGCGTGCCGGCAAAGGCATTGGCCATGGCGATGTCCAGCGGCACTTCGCGCAGGCGAATGCCACCGCGATCCAGCCCCGGAACCTTGGCCATCAGCGACAGCGTGATGTTCTCGTCGGGCTGCACGCCGATGACCAGCCGGTTGGGCTTGGTGCGCGCGCCCTTGCCGGCGAAGATAGAGTGCGGCACCTGGCGGAACTGCACGATGATCTCGGTCGTGCGCTTGGGCAGGCGCTTGCCGGTGCGCAGATAGAAGGGCACGCCCTTCCAGCGCCAGTTGTCGATATGGGCCTTGATGGCGACGAAAGTCTCGGTGTTGGAATCCTTGCCCAGTTCGTCGTCATAGCCCGGCACGGCCTGCCCGGCGATGGCCCCGGCGCGGTACTGGCCGGTCACCGTCTCGCCCGCATCGACAAGGCGCAGCGAACGCAGCACTTTGACCTTTTCATCGCGCACGGCGGTGGCATCGAAGCTGGAGGGCGGTTCCATCGCCACCAGCGAGAGCAACTGCAGCATGTGGTTCTGCACCATGTCGCGCAGCGCGCCGGCATCGTCATAGAAACCGACGCGGCCTTCCAGCCCCACGGTTTCGGCCACGGTGATCTGCACATGATCGATATGCGCCGCGTTCCACAGCGGTTCGAACATGATATTGGCAAAACGCAGCGCCAGAAGGTTCTGCACGGTTTCCTTGCCAAGGTAGTGATCGATGCGGAAGATGCGATCTTCCGGGAAGGCCGTGCCGACCGCGTCGTTGATGACGCGGCTGGACGCCAGATCCGTGCCCAGCGGCTTTTCCAGGCACATCCGCACGGTTTCCCCGGCCAGCCCGCCATGGCGCAGGCCCCGGATGGTCGGTTCGAACAGGCTGGGCGCGGTGGACAGGAAAATCGCCAGTCCGCGCTCGGGCGTGCCGACTTTGGCGGCCAGTTGTTCGAAGCCTTCGATCTGCGTGGCATCGAGCGACTGGTAGCTCAGCCGGTTGAGGAAGGTGGCCACGCTGCCGCGCCGTTCGGGTGGCAGGAACTTTTCCAGCGCTTCGCGCGCGAAGTTGCGAAAACCCTGGTCATCGAAATCGGATCGCGCGGTGCCGACGATTTCCAGCTTGGGATCGATCAGGTCATCGGCATCGAGCGCGCAAAGCGAGGGGAGCAGCATGCGCTTGGCGAGATCGCCGGTGGCGCCGAACAGGAGCAGGCGGTCGGCGATGAATTTCACGCGGCCACCCCGCCCAAAACGCCGTGCGGTCCATTCGTCATAGTCCCGATTCTCCCCGGATACACGGAATGTTTCGCATATGCAGCATGACTGTGGCAAGCACGAGTGTGACGGCGCGCCGGGGTCATCCCCAGCGCCGGTGCAGGGCATGACCTTGCAGGTTTTCCGCCGGGCGGCGTGGGTTCGGCATTGCCGCGTCGGGCGATGAGGATAGAAGGTGCGCATGGCCTATTCGGATGGCAATCTGCTCGAACATCTGCACACCCCGGCGCTGATCGTCGTCAAGGGGCAGGTAAAGTTCGCCAACGCTGCGGCAAAGGCGCTGCTGGGCGCGCATATCGTCGGCCAGGACGTGCGCATTTCGATCCGCAATCCCGATGCCGTGGCGCTGATTCTGGGCGAATCGGGCGGTCGCGCGCGGATCGACAATCTTTCGGTCGGCGGCAGCGTGTGGGAAGTGGACTGCACGCTGCTGGGTGACGACGCGCGGCTGATCAGCCTCTACGACCAGTCGGTGCAGGTCAGCACCGCGCGCGCGCATGCCGATTTCGGTGCCAACGCCAGCCACGAACGGCGCACGCCGCTGGCCGCGATCATCGGCTAGGTCGAAACGCTGCTGACGCCCAAGGCCGGCGATGATCCGGCCACGCGCGAACGCTTCCTGGGGATCATCCGGCACGAGGCGCTGCGCATGCAGGCGCTGGTCGAGGATCTGATGTCACTGTCGCGGATCGAGGCGCTCAAGCACGAAGTGCCCGGCGATTCGGTGGACATGGTGCTGCTGGCGCGCGAAGCGGCCAGCCAGGTGCGCGATGGCAGCCACGTCGCCGTCAGCGCCAATTGCGACAGCGCGATCATCGCGGGCGATCGCGGCCAGATGGCGCAGGTGATGCGCAACCTCATCGACAATGCGCTGAAATACGGCAAGCCCGGCGGGCCGGTGGCGGTGACGCTGGAAGCGACCCAGACCGGCTGGCTGTCGATCGCGGTGCACGACGAGGGCGAGGGCATCCCGCCCGAGCACCTGCCGCGCCTTACCGAGCGGTTCTATCGCGCCGACACCAGCCGCAGCCGCGCCGCCGGGGGCACGGGGCTGGGGCTATCCATCGTAAAGCACATCGTCGAGCGGCATCGCGGCCGCTTCGATATCAATAGCCGGCAGGGTGCCGGCACCACGGCATCGATCATGCTGCCGCTGTGGCGCGAATAGCCGGGGCGGGCGCCTGGCGCGAAAGGCCATTGCGCCGGGCTTTCGATGCTTTGTCATATAACTGTCACGGGCGATCAATAGGAGCGCGGCAACAGCACTCCACCAAAGGGGTTTCCGGCATGATGTTTTCCCGTTCGACCAGCCTTGCCGCGGTCGCTTCGCTTGCCGCACTTGCTCTTGCCGGTTGCGGCTCGGGCGGTTCCTCGCAAGCCTCGCGCGATTTCGTGCGCGCGGTCGGCTCGTCCACCGTCTATCCCTTCGCGACGGCGGTGGCGGAACAGAGCGCCAAGGCCAGCGGTGGCAAGTCTCCGGTCGTCGAATCGACCGGCACCGGCGCCGGCATGAAGCTGTTCTGCGCCGGCGTGGGCGCCGCCCACCCCGATATCGAGAACGCCTCGCGCCGGATGAAGGCGTCCGAGTATGAACTGTGCAAGAAGAACGGCGCGGCCGAGATCGTCGAGATCCAGGTCGGGCTGGACGGCATCGCCTTTGCCGAAGCCAAGGGTGGCCCCGGCATGGCGCTGACCCCGGTGGATGTCTACAAGGCGCTGGCCGCCAATCCTTTCGGCAAGCCCAACACCGCCAAGACCTGGGCCGATGTGAACCCGGCGCTGCCGGCGATCCCGATCCTGGTCTATGGCCCTCCGGGCACGTCGGGCACGCGCGATGCGCTGGCCGAGCTGATCCTGGCCAAGGGCTGCGACACAGATGCCGCCACGAAGGCGCTGAAGGACACCGACGAAGCCAAGCACAAGGCGATCTGCACCGAGATCCGCGAAGACGGCGCCTATGTCGACGCGGGCGAGAACGACAACCTGATCGTCCAGAAAATCTCGCAGAATCCCAAGGCGATCGGCGTGTTCGGGTTCTCGTTCCTGGAAGAGAACATGGACAAGCTGAAGGGCATTACGATGTCGGGCGTCGAGCCGACTTACGCCACCATCTCGGACTTCAGCTACCCCGGCGCCCGCCCGCTCTACATCTATGTAAAGAAGGCGCACCTCAGCGCGATCAAGGGCCTGTCCGCTTATGTCGCGGAATGGGTGAAGTCGTGGGGGCCGGACGGCATGCTCAAGGCCAAGGGCATGGTCATCGCGCCTGACGCCGTTCGCGCCAGCAACGCGCAAGTCGCCGCGCAGATGACCCCGCTCAACCCCGCCGACCTCAAGTGAACGCGGCCAGAAGGGCACCATGTTCGCGCTGATCGTTCTTCTGGCCATCGCGGGCCTTGCCGTTGCCGGCTGGTATGCCGGGCGCGCCAAGGCCTGGTCGCTTTATACCGGGCGCGGTTCGCTGCATTCGATGCCGGGCCACCACGCGCTGCACGTTGCCTTGTGGATCGTCCTGCCGGGGCTGCTGGCGCTGATGGCGTGGTCGGCGATCGCGCCGGCACTGGTCCAGTCGGCGGTGCTGGCCGATCCGGTGGCGGCGAAGCTGCCCGCCATGGACATCGATCGCGGTGCGATTCTGGCCGAAGCGCAGGCGATGGCGCGCGATCCATCCGCCGCCGCCTTCAATCCCCTGTCGACCGAACTGGTCGAGCCGTTCCGCAAGGCGCAGGCGCGCTTCAACCTGCTGGGCGGGCTGGTCGTGGCGCTGTTCGCCTTTGCCGGCGGCGCCTATGGCTATACCAGCGTGCGGGCCAGCTTTCCGGCGCGCACGCGGATAGACCGGCTAGTCATGGCGGCGTTGCTGCTGGCGTCGCTGATCGCCGTGCTCACGACGGCGGGCATCATCGCCTCGCTGGTCTTCGAAAGCGCGCTGTTCTTCCGCCACGTCTCGCCGATCGATTTCCTCACCGGCCTGCGCTGGAGCCCGCCGCAGGGCATCACGCCCGACGTGGGTGAGCGCTTCGGCGCGGTGCCCTTGTTCTGGGGCACGTTCTATATCGGCGCGGTCATCGCCATGCTCGTGGCGATCCCGCTGGGGCTGATGAGCGCGATCTACCTGACGCAATACGCCACGCCCACGCTGCGCCGCTGGCTCAAGCCGATCCTCGAAATCCTCGCCGGCATCCCCACCGTGGTCTATGGCTACTTCGCGGCGCTGACGATCGCCCCGATGGTGCGCGATTTCGCCGCGTCGCTGGGCATGCAGAACCCGTCGACCGAAAGCGCGCTGGCCGCCGGGCTGGTGATGGGCGTGATGATCATCCCCTTCGTCTCGTCGATGGCGGATGACAGCATCGCCGCCGTGCCGCAGGCAATGCGCGACGGATCGCTGGCAATGGGCGCGACGCCTTCGGAAACGATCAAGCGCGTGATGTTGCCCGCCGCGCTGCCGGGCATCGTGGCCGGGGTGATGCTGGCGGTCAGCCGCGCCATCGGCGAAACCATGATCGTGGTCATGGCCGCCGGCGCCGCCGCGCGCCTTTCGGCCAATCCCTTCGAAAGCATGACGACGGTGACCTACCAGATCGTCCAGTTGCTCACCGGCGACCAGGAATTCGATAGCCCCAAGACGCTTTCGGCCTTTGCGCTGGGGCTGGTGCTGTTCATCGTCACGCTCATCCTCAACATCGTCGCCCTGCGCGTCGTGAAGCGGTTCCGCGAAGCTTATGAGTGACCTTACCGAAACCTGGAAGACGCCCCAGATGCAGCGCCGGCTCAAGAGCCGCCACGCCGCAGAGCGCCGCTTTCGCCTGGTGGGCATGGCCGCTATCATCATTTCGGTGGCGTTCCTGGCCTTCCTGCTGGTGACGATGCTGAAGAACGGCCTGTCCGGGCTGACCTGGGATTTCCTGTCGGGTTCGGATTCGACCGAGCCGACGGTCGCGGGCGTCTGGGGCGCGGTCAAAGGATCGCTGCTGACCATGCTGGTCACGCTGGCGCTGTCGTTCCCGATGGGCGTGCTGGCGGCGGTCTATCTGGAAGAATTCGCGCCGCGCAGCCGCTGGGTGGAATGGGTCGAGGTTTCGATCAACAACCTGGCCGCCGTGCCCTCGATCATCTTCGGCCTGCTGGGCCTGGCCGTGTTCATCAATACCTTTCATTTCCCGCGCTCCTCGCCACTGGTCGGCGGCATGACGCTGGCGCTGATGACGATGCCGGTCATCGTCATTTCCGGGCGCAACGCGATCAAGGCGGTGCCGCCCTCGATCCGCGACGCGGCGCTGGGCATCGGTGCCAGCCGGGTGCAGACGGTGTTTCACCACGTGCTGCCGCTGGCGCTGCCGGGCATCCTTACCGGCACGATCATCGGCATGGCCCGCGCGCTGGGCGAAACTGCGCCGCTGCTGATGATCGGCATGCGCGCCTTCGTGTCCACGCCGCCGGGCGGCATCACCGATCCGGCCAGCGTGCTGCCGATGCAGATATTCCTGTGGTCCGACGAGATCGACGCGGCCTTCGTCAAGAATACCTCCGCCGCGATCATCGTCCTGCTGGCGTTCCTGCTGGTGATGAACGGCCTCGCCATCTATCTTCGCAACAAGTTCGAGACCCGCTGGTAAGCCATGAACGACGTTCCCAAGATCTCCGCGCGCAACGTCAACGTGTTCTATGGCCCCAAACAGGCCATCGATAACGTGTCGATCGATATTCACGCCGGCCACGTCACCGCCTTCATCGGCCCGTCGGGCTGCGGCAAGTCCACCTTCCTGCGCACGCTGAACCGGATGAACGATACCATCCCGGTCTGCCGCGTGGAGGGTGAGATCAAGCTGGATGGCGAGGATATCTATGGCTCGGCCATGGACCCGGTGCAGTTGCGCGCGCGCGTCGGCATGGTGTTCCAGAAGCCCAACCCGTTCCCGAAGTCGATCTTCGAGAACGTGGCCTATGGCGCGCGCATCCATGGCCTGGCCACGGGGCGCGCCGAACTGGACGCGATCGTCGAGAAATCGCTGCGTCGCGCCGGCTTGTGGGATGAAGTGAAGGACCGACTGACCGATGCCGGCACCGCGCTTTCGGGCGGCCAGCAGCAGCGCCTGTGCATCGCGCGGGCCATCGCGGTCAGCCCCGAAGTCATCCTGATGGACGAGCCGTGCTCGGCGCTCGACCCCATCGCAACCGCCCGCATCGAGGAACTGATCGACGAACTGAAGACGCGCTATGCGATCGTCATCGTCACGCACTCGATGCAGCAGGCCGCCCGCGTCTCGCAGCGCACGGCCTTTTTCCATCTCGGGTCCATGGTAGAATACGGGAACACTTCGGACATCTTTACCAATCCGAAGGAAGAACGGACCAAGGATTACATCACCGGTCGCTACGGTTGAGGACGCACCATGGCCGAACATACAGTCAAGGCATTCGATAACGAGATCAGCCAGTTGCGCGGCCTCATCGCCGAGATGGGCGGGCTGGCCGAAGTCGCGATCGCGGAGGCGGTCGATGCGCTGGGCCGCCGCGACGAGGTGAAGGCCCGGCAGATCGTCGCCGCCGACGCGCGGCTCGATGCGCTGGAAGCCGAAGTGGACCGGCTGGCCGTGCGCATCATCGCGCTGCGCGCGCCGATGGCGAACGACCTGCGTGATGTGATCGCCGCGCTCAAGATTTCGGGCGTGATCGAACGCATCGGCGACTATGCCAAGAACATCGCCAAGCGTGTGGGCGAAGTGGAAGGCCGGGCGAAGATCGGCCCGCTGACGCTGGTGCCCGCCATGGCCGAAATCGCGCAGGGCATGGTTCGCGACGTGCTGAACGCCTATGGCGCGCGCGATTCCCAGCTCGCCATCGAAGTGATCAAGCGCGACGAGAAGCTGGATACCTTCTACAACAGCCTGTTCCGCAATCTGGTTACCCACATGATGGAAAATCCGGCGACGATTTCCAGCGCCGCGCAACTGCTGTTCGTGGCGCGCAATCTGGAACGCATCGGCGATCACGCCACCAACGTGGCGGAGATGGTCTATTTCGCCGCGACGGGTCTTTATTACTCCGAAAAGGAAGGCCCCCGGGCCACCGACAGGGTACTTTGATGAAACCGTCCATCCTTGTCGTCGAAGACGATGTCGCGCTGTGTGAACTGCTGACCTGGAACCTCGGTGCGGAAGGCTACGAGGTGCGCAGCACCGGCGATGGCGAGGAAGCGCTGCTGATGGTGCGCGAACAGGCGCCCGACGCGATCATCCTGGACTGGATGATCGAACAGGTGCCGGGCATCGAAGTGTGCCGCCAGCTTCGCAAGGACAAGGAAACCGCCAAGGTTCCGATCCTGATGCTGACCGCGCGCGGCGAAGAGGAAGATCGCATTCGCGGTCTCAAGACCGGCGCCGACGATTACGTGACCAAGCCGTTCAGTCCGCGCGAACTGCTTGCCCGGATCGAGGCGCTGCTGCGCCGCAGCCGCCCGTCGCTGGCGGGCGACGTGCTGGCCTTTGGCGATCTGGAACTGGACCCGGCCTCGCACCGCGTGCGGCGCGGCGGCGAAGCGCTGCACCTTGGTCCCACCGAATTCCGCCTGCTGCGCTATTTCATGGAACGGCCCAACCGCGTGATGTCGCGCCAGCAGATCCTTGATGGGGTGTGGGGCATGGATTCGGACATCGACGAACGCACGGTCGACGTTCACATCCGCCGGCTGCGCAAGGCGATCAACCGCGACGGCGAGGAAAACGATCCGATCCGCACGGTCCGCGCCGCCGGCTATTCGATGGACGTTTCCTGAAGCGCCGCCGGCCGCTGGCCTGAGGCCGGCCTGATCTGCTGGGCCGTTCAGGCCAACTCGGGTTCGGCCTGGGGGGATGGCAGCCGGATGGCCCCGCCGATGGCGGCGAGGAACTGGTCGGTCGCGTGTTCCCACGAAAAGCGTGCGCCGAAGGCGGCGGCGGCCTTGCGGTCGAGCGTGAGCGCGCGCGCGATGGCGCTGGCGAGATCGCGGTCGAGCGCGGCCACCGGCGCTGCCAGATCATTCTGCGGGCCGCGCCCTTCGGCGCCCAGGATGTCGAGCGGCCCGGCCACCGGGAACGCCGCCACGGGCAATCCGCACGCCAGCGCCTCGATCACGACAAGGCCGAAGGTGTCGGTAAGGCTGGGGAACACGAAACAGTCCGCGCCGCGATAGGCCGCCGCCAGTTCCTCGCCAGCCAGCGCGCCCAGGAACAGCGCTTGCGGATAGCGCTGGCGCAGGTCTTCCAGCGCCGGGCCATCACCCACCACCACCTTGGTGCCAGGCACGGCGGCGGCCAGAAAGGCTTCGAGGTTCTTTTCCTTCGAAACCCGGCCGACACTGAGCAGGATCGGACGGGGCAAGCCATCGAGCGCGGCCAGCCGGACGCTGTCATCGGGGTTTTCGTCCGAGCCCGTCTCGGCCGGCGCGGCCGGGCGGAACAGCCAGCGATCGATGCCGCGCGTCCAGCGCCGGGTCTGGGTGATGCCGCGCCGTTCCAGTTCCGCGCCGAGGCTTTCGGTGGCGACCAGGACCGCCCGGCTCGATGCGTGGAAGCGCCGCATGATCGGCCAGAAGTGTTCGGCGCTGATGCCGGTGCGCACGGCGGCGTATTCGGGAAAACGGGTGTGGAACGCGCTGGTGAAGGCGATCCCGCGTGACAGGCACCAGCCACGCGCGCTCCAGCCGATCGGGCCTTCGGTGGCGATGTGCACCACATCGGGGGCGAAGGCATCGAGCATGCGCCGCACGCCGAAGCGTGGCGCCATGGCCAGCCGGATCGAACTGTAGCCCGGCATCGGCACGGTCAGGAAGCGCTGCGGGGTGATCAGTTCCACTTCATAGCCGCGCCGATCCAGTTCGGCGACTGTGGCGGCCAGCGTGCGGGCGACGCCGTTGACTTGCGGGAACCAGGCGTCGGTGGCGATGGCGAGCCTCATGCCACTGGCTCCACGGTTTCGGCGGCGGGGATTGCGTGTCCGGCCGATCCTTCGACAAGCGCTTCGACGGCGGCGGTTTCGTGCGCCCAGTCGATGATGCGCATCGCGCCTTGCGCGTCTTCGGCCAGCGCGGTGCAGCTTTCCACCCAGTCGCCATCGTTGTAATAGGTGATCCCGGCGATCTCGCGGATTTCGGCCGAGTGGATGTGTCCGCACACGATGCCGTCCAGCCCCCGGCTAAGCGCTTCGTGCGCCACCGCTTCCTCGTAGTTGCCGATATACTGGACCGCGTTCTTCACCCGCTTCTTGAGATAGGCCGACAGCGACCAGTACGGCATTTTCAGCCGCCGCCGCACCGCGTTGAAGGCGATGTTGGCGCGCAGCAGCAGGCTGTAGGCCTTGTCGCCCAGGAAGGCGAGCCAGCGCGCATAGAGCACCACGCCGTCGAAGCTGTCGCCATGGGTGACCAGCAGGCGGCGGCCATCGGCGGTGACGTGGATCGCCTCAAGCGCCAGTTCGACCCCGCCGAAGCTCATCCCCGCATAGTCGCGCAGCATTTCATCGTGGTTGCCGGCGATGAACACCACGCGCGTGCCGCGATGCGCCATCTTCAGGATGCGGCGCACCACTTCGTTGTGCGCATCGGGCCAGTACCAGCCCTTGCGCAACCGCCAGCCATCGACGATGTCGCCCACCAGATAAAGCGTCTCGCATTCGATGGCGCGCAGGAAATCCACCAGCATCGCCGCGTTGCAGCCGCGCGTGCCCAGGTGGACATCGGAAATCCATACCGTGCGGTAGCGGCGCTTGGGACGGAACGGCTTGGGATCGGGAAGCGCCAGCCATTCGGGGATCTTGCCGCCAGGGCCCGGCAGGTGGCCCCGTGCGAACAGCGTTCCGGCATCATCGAACAGCATCGGCAGTCATCCTTGCCCGTTGCAGTGCCCGATCCCTAACGCCGCCGCGTTTCGCGGCCATGACGCTACGGTGGCACTTCGGTGACAGCCGGCGGCCGGATAGGGCCTCACGCGCGCGCGTCTTGCGGGGCGCGCGCGGGTTTCGCGCAAAAGTCAGCGAACCGTCACGCAGGCGTCATATCGGTGCGCCAGAAACCCCGCGAAACGGGGCTTAGCCGATGCGTCATATCGATATTCTGATCACCAACGACCTTGATGGCGGCGTGGCGCCGTTCACTCACGGCGACTTGCAGGTGGCCTTCCACAAGCTGGACCGGTCGGGCGAACTGCCGTTGCTCGATGGCGCGCTATGGGCCTTCGTGGATTGGGTCCTGCCCGAGATTTCCGGGCTGGAGCTGTGTCGGCGGCTGCGCTGCGATCCGCTGACCGCGCAGGCACACGTCACCATGATCCTGGAAGAGGATGACCAGGATGCGCGCCGCCGCGCCCTGCGCACGGGCGCCGACGATTACATGGTCGGCCCGATCACGCGCGCCGCCCTGCTTGACCGGGTGTTGTCGCTCAAGCTCAACGATCCGAACGAAGGCGCCTTGCGCGCGCTGGCGCTGGGCGGGCTGACGATAGATCTGGCCGCGTTCCAGGCGCGCTGGCATGGCAAGCCGGTGCCGCTGATGCCCAACGAATTTCGCCTGCTGCGCTATTTCGTGGAGCATCCGGGGCGCGTCTTCACCCGTTCACAACTGATCAGCGCGCTGGGCAAACAGGAACCGGCGGTGGACGAGCGCACGGTCGACGTGTGGATCGGCCGCCTGCGCCGCGCGCTGCGCGCCGCCGGGGCGGGCAACCCGCTGCGCACGGTGCGTTCGCTGGGATATGTCTTCGACGTGCCCTGAGGGCCGGTAACCCCATATCGAAAAGGGCGCGCGTTCCGGCAAGAACGCGCGCCCTGAACGCATTTATGTGCGGTGCCGCAACGCCTCAGCGGATGCGGATCGGCACGTAAGTGGCCGGCTGGCCGCGCCGCTGCACGCGCAGCAGCAGGGCATTGCGACTGGCGCCCTTGGCTTCGCGCACGGCCGCTTCCAGTTCGACGGGCGACGTGACGGCGCGATAGTTGGCCGAAAGCACGATATCGCCGCGCTGAAGCCCCTTGCTGCCGGCATCGGACGAAGGATCGACCGCGTTGACGACGACGCCCTGCGTGCTGTCTGGCACGCCGAGCTGGCGGGCGATCTGCGGGGTCAACGGCAGCACCGACAGGCCCAGCGACTGTTCGGACAGGCCGTTGCCCTGCTTGCTGGGCGGCTTGTTGAACTGGTTTTCGGGCTGGGCCGGGTCCTGCTCGAAGCTCTGGCTGGCGAGTTCCTCCTCGCTTGGCCGCTTGCCCACGGTGGCGGTCAGCGTCAGGCGCTTGCCGTTGCGGATCAGTTCCACCGGGATGCGCGAACCCGGCGCGGTATTGGCGACGAGATAGGACAGCGTCTGGTCGCGGGTGACTTCCTTGCCGGCCACCTTCACCACCACGTCGCCGGCCTGGATGCCGGCCGCCGCCGCGGGCTGGCCGGGTTCGACCGCCTGGATGAATTCGCCGCGATTGTGCGCGATGCCCAGCGAATCGGCCAGATCCTCGTTCACCGGCTGGATGCGCACGCCCAGATAGCCGCGTTCGATCGACTTGCCGGCCTTGAGCTGGTCGACGATCGGCGCGGCGATTTCGGCGGGAATGGCAAAGCCGATGCCGACGCTGCCGCCGGTGGGCGAGAAGATGGCGTTGTTGATGCCGATCACCTGGCCCTTCATGTCGAACATCGGGCCGCCCGAATTGCCCCGGTTGATCGAGGCGTCGGTCTGGAGATAGCGGTCATAGGCCGATCCCGAGCCGGTGTTGCGATAGACCGCCGAGATGATGCCCGACGTGACCGTACCGCCAAGCCCGAAGGGATTGCCGATGGCGATAACCCAGTCGCCCACGCGCGCCGAGCGCGAATCGCCGAACTTCACGAAGGGGAAGGGCTTGGCCGCCGAAATCTTGAGCACGGCGAGGTCGGACGCGGCGTCGCGCCCGATCAGCTTGGCCGGATATTCGTTGCCATCGGGCATGGTGACGGTGATCGATTCCACCTCGCCCTGGCCGTCGGCGACGATGACGTGGTTGTTCGTCACCACATAGCCATCGGCCGAAATGATGAAGCCCGAACCCAGCGACTGCGCCTCGCGCGTTTTCGGGTTGCCATCGTCGGTGCCGCCGCCGCCGAACAGATCGGCGAAGGGCGTGCCGGCAAAGGGATTGGCATTGGCCACGCGCACGCGCTGGCGCGTGGAGATGTTGACCACCGCCGGGGCAAGCTGCTGTGTCAGGTCGGCGAAGCTGGCCGGTGCGCCGGCGCGCGGCACGACGTTGCTGAGCTGGCTGGCTTCGTTCTGCGCCACTTGCGCGCCGGCGGGGTAGCCGGTGGCAAGCGACAGGGCGGCGCCGCCAAGAAGCAGCGCTGTGGTGACTCCATAGGCGTATCGCACGGGCTTCACGTCCTTCGCTATCCTTTCATGGGCGCCCCTAGTGGGCGTCCTTTCAATTCGCAGTATGGTCAATTCGCAGTGTGGTTTTCAGGCTTTCCAGGCTTAACCGGAATTGAATGGCGCGCACCCACGCCGCTGCTGGCGCCCGAAGATCCGTGCTGCCCCCGGTCAGGGCGCCTCGAACCTCCGCAGATAGGCATTGTCGGGCGAGAGCAGGATGGTGGTGGTGCCGTCCTTGCTGGCGAACGTATAGTCATAGCTCTGCATGGCGCGATAGAAATCGTAGAACTCCGGGTCCTTGCCGAAGCTGGCCGCATATGTCTGCGCGGCTTGTGCCTCTGCCCCGGCGCGGATGATCTGCGCCTGCTTGGCGCCTTGCGCGCGAATGGTGGTGGCTTCCTGTTCGCGCGCCGCCTGCATGCGCGTGAAGGCGCTTTCCAGCGCGCCTTCGGGCAAGTCGGCGCGCTTGATGCGCACGTCCACCACTTGCGCGCCATATTCGCGCGCCTCGCGGTCCAACCCGTCGCGGATCTGGCGCATCGCCGCGCCGCGTTCGGCGTTGAGCAAGGACTGGAAGGTGCGCTTGCCCAGTTCCTGGCGCAGCACCGAGGTCAGGA
>JADLHU010000018.1 GCA_020848655.1 Novosphingobium sp. | reverse complement strand
GCGGCGCTTAATGCGCTGAGGTTCGCGTGCCATGGTTCGTGTCCTGTCGAATATCGGGAAAAGGAAAAGCCGTTCGGCCCGAACCGGGTCCGGGCCGCAGGCTTACTTCTTCTTGCCGGCGATCGGCTTCGCCTTGCCCTTGCGGGTACGCGCGTTGGTGTGCGTGCGCTGACCGCGAACCGGCAGGCCCTTGCGATGACGCAGGCCGCGATAGCAGGCCAGATCCATCAGACGCTTGATGTTCATCGCGGTGTTGCGGCGAAGGTCGCCTTCAACCGTGTGCTCGGCGTCGATGGTTTCGCGGATGTGCAGGACTTCCTGGTCGGACAGATCCTGGACGCGACGGCTGTGATCAATGCCCAGCTTGTCGGCGATTTGCTTCGCCTTGGCGGGACCGATACCATGGATATAGGTAAGCGCGATGATAACGCGCTTGTTGGTGGGGATGTTCACCCCGGCAATACGAGCCACTTAATTCTCCTGCTCCACAGAGGGCGGCCAAGCCGGCCCTCCATCTCAACGCTTTGACACTGCGAAAAAAGCGACGCCAAAATGGCAAAAGGCCCGGTTGGCGCGCGCGAAGGCGGACACCTGCCGGACTGACCCGCTTTTTGTCGAGTGAAGGGCGCGCTTAAGCCGATTCGGCGGCGCTGTCAACGCCGCGAATGTTCCAAATCGAAGATGCCCATCGAAGCGTGCCGACGAGATCGGGTGTCCATGGTCGTTCGTTTACCGGATCATCGCGGCAAGGTCAAAGCCCCTGCCCACGCTCATGCTCAACGGCCGGTCTCGCCCGTCTCTCGCTTCATCGGCTTGGCCGCCGCATTGACCGATGGCTCGGGCTTGGCCGGTGCGGGCGCGGACGGCGGCGCCTTTGGCCCGAGCCTGGCGGCAAGGCGCGTCGCCTGTTCGGCCAGCACGCGATCGACCGCGGGCGCGATCTGCCCGGGCGCGAAACGCATATAGCCACCGACGACATATTCCCACCCGATGCGCGTGCCCCCACCATCCAGCGGCTTGAGCGTGATCGTCAGCGCGCCGTGCAGCCCTTCGGACTGCATCGGCCCCAGCGCCCCCGTCATCCGCAAGGCGCGGCCCTGTTCGGCATAGACGACCATCATGTGCATCACGCTGCCGCGCGGCGCGGCGCGTGGCGAGACCGTGGACGGCAGCACTTCGCAGAAGCAGCCCGCCGCCATGGCATCGAGCGAGAGATTGGCAGGGTTGCCCGAAAAGGTGTGCGCCGCGCTCCACCACTCGGCCGGGCGCACCAGCACGGCCCACGCCTCGTCCGGGGCGGCGGTCACTTCGGTCGCTTCGCGTACCGAAAAACCAAGAGCCGTGGTCTCGACGACTTCGGCGCGCGCCGGAACGATGGCCAGCGCCAAAGCCGAAAGCACTGCAGGAAAGGACACCAGGCAACGCATGGAAAGCCCCTCCCCTCGCCCGGTCAGGCGGCCACGATCTTTTCGATCGCCGCCGTCACATCGTCCATCGCCGCCATGCCGTTGACCCGCGCGACGATGCCACGCGCGTCGTAGATCGGCAGGATCGGCGCGGTCTTGGCGCGATATTCGGCCATGCGCGTGCGCACGGTTTCCTCGTTGTCGTCAGGCCGGCGCTTGAATTCCGTGCCGCCGCAACGATCGCAGACGCCCGGCTCGCGAGGCTGCTCGAACCTGTCGTGGTAGCCCTTGCCGCAACTGGCGCAGGTGAAGCGACCCGTGATGCGGTCCACCAGCGCGTCTTCATCGACGCCCAGTTCGATCACATGGTCCAGCTTGCGGCCACGGTCCGCCAGGATGGCATCGAGCGATTCCGCCTGCGCCGCCGTGCGCGGATAGCCATCGAAGATCGCGCCCGCATCCGGGCCGAGCGAATCCAGCTCCTCGCCGATCAGCGCCGAAACGATCTCGTCGGAAACCAGCTCGCCGCGCTCCATCACGGCTTTCGCCTGAAGGCCCACCGGCGTGCCGGCCTTGACCGCGGCGCGCAGCATGTCGCCCGTCGAAAGCTGGCGCATGCCGTGGCGCTCCACCAGACGTTGCGCCTGGGTTCCCTTGCCCGCACCCGGCGGTCCCAGCAGGATGATGTTCACGCGGATCTATCCCCCTTCGCTTCGCCCGCGCCCTAGCGCGGCCGGCCCTTCAGCTTCGATTTCTTGATCAGGTCGCCATACTGGTGGGCCAGCAGGTGCGACTGGATCTGAGTGATGGTGTCGACCGTCACGTTGACGACGATCAGCAGGCTGGTGCCGCCCATGAACATCATGTTGATGCCGGTCTGGGCGATCCAGTATTCGGGCACCACGCACACCGTGGTGAGGTACGCGGCGCCGATCACGGTGATGCGCGTCAGCACATAGTCGAGATAGTTGGCGGTGTTCTTGCCCGGACGGATGCCCGGAATGAAGCCGCCGTTCTTCTTCAGGTTCTCCGCCGTTTCCTCGGGATTGAAGACGACGGCGGTGTAGAAGAAGCTGAAGAAGATGATGCCCGACGCATAGAGCAGCATGTAGACCGGCTTGCCGTGGCCAAGGTACTGGTTCAGCGCCACCACGAACTGGCCGAGCTTGCTTTCCGGGGCCAGCGAATTGCCCGCGAACTGCGTGATCGTCAGCGGCAGCAGCAGCAGCGAACTGGCGAAGATCGGCGGAATAACGCCTGCCGTGTTCAGCTTCAGCGGCAAGTGACTGCGATCGGCCTGCATCATGCCATGCTGGCTCGCTCGCTTCGGATACTGGATCAGCAATCGCCGCTGCGCCCGTTCCATGAAGCAGATCATCAGCACCATGCCAACCAGCAGCAGGACCAGCGCCACGATCAGGAAGGGGCTGATCGAACCCGAACGGCCGCCTTCGAAAAGGTTGGCGATGAACGTGGGCATCTGCGCCACGATGCCGGCCATGATGATCAGCGACACGCCATTGCCGATCCCGCGCGAGGTGATCTGTTCACCCAGCCACAGCAGGAACATCGTACCGCCGATCAGGCTGACCACTGCTCCCGCCCGGAACAGATAGCCAGGATTGACGACCGCCTGCAGCCCGCTCGACGCGCCGTAGGCTTCCAGCCCCGACGCGACGAACCAGCCCTGGATCGCGGTCAGCAGCACCGCGCCGTAGCGCGTGTACTGGTTGAGTTTCTTGCGGCCCGATTCGCCTTCCTTCTTCAGCGCGCCCAGCGCCGGATGGAGCGAAGCGGCCAACTGCACCACGATCGACGCGGTGATATAGGGCATGACGCCAAGCGCGATGAGGCTCATGCGCTCAAGGCTGCCGCCCGAGAACGTGTTGAACAGGTCAAGGATTCCGCCCCGGGTCTGCTTGTACAGCGTCTCCAGGATCAGCGGGTTCACCCCCGGCAGCGGCACGAAGCTGAGGAAGCGAAAGACGATCAGCGCACCGATGGTGAACCAGATGCGATTCTTGAGCTCCGTCGCCTTCGAGAAGTTGGCGAGGTTCAGGTTGCTCGCGATATTGTCGGCGCGTGATGCCATCGGGGGATTAGCCTTGCTTGGGCGTCGGGGCCATCAGCACCCGTGCCTCCTCGTCCATATGGGAAAACCCATATAGTGCGCGGGCGGGGATGCAAGAACCCCGCCCGGCCTTGTCCGGTTATTATTAGGCAGCGCCAGCCTTGGCGGCCTTGTTCGCTTCGCGGCGAACGAGCTTCTTTTCGTTCTCGGTCGGCCCGGCCTCGGGCACGACGACAGAACCGCCAGCCGCCTCGACAGCGGCGCGCGCGCCGGCCGAAACGCCAGCGACGTGGAAGCTCGCCTTGGCCGAGAACGCACCCTTGGCGAGGAGGCGCACGCCATCCTTGCCACCGCGCGCCAGCCCCGCGCCCTTCAGCGCGGCGTGATCGATCACGGCCGAAGCATCGAGCTTGCCGTTGTCGATCGCCTTCTGGACGAGGCCCAGGTTCACTTCGGCATAGTCCTTGGCGAAAATGTTGTTGAAGCCGCGCTTCGGCAGACGCATGTGGAGCGGCATCTGGCCGCCCTCGAAGCCGTTGATCGAAACGCCCGAACGCGCCTTGGCGCCCTTCTGGCCGCGCCCGGCGGTCTTGCCCTTGCCCGAGCCGATGCCACGGCCCACACGCATGCGGCCCTTGCGGGCACCGGCATTGTCACGGATGTCGTTAAGTTTAATCGTCATGATGCACTCGCTTTCGCTTTAGTCGCGCTGATGGGAAGCGGCGCCCTTAGGGCAAGCGACGCGATGTGTCACCCCCTTTCGGGTCCATGCGGCCAGCCTGCCCACATCGGGCCGGATCAGGCGGCCGCGCCGCCGGCCAGGTCCGCCGCGATCGCTTCCGCCTGCGTCTTCTTCGTTACCGGCACATCATAGACCGCCGTCGCCCCGAAACGGTTCGGGGCGTGCGGATCGATACGGCGCTTGTCGAAGGCCAGCACGCGCGTGCCAAGCTTGAAGGCTTCCTTGATATCGTGCGTGACCATGATGATGGTCAGCCCATGTTCGCGCCACAGCCGGGTGACGAGCGTGTGCATATCGTTGCGGATACCGGGATCGAGCGCGCCGAACGGTTCGTCCAGCAGCAGCACGCGCGGGTGCTTGATCAGCGCCTGCGCGATGGCAAGGCGCTGCTGCATGCCGCCCGACATCTGCGCGGGATAGACATCGAGGTTATGCTCCAGCCCGACGGCGGCGAGCATTTCGGTCGCGCGGGCCAGCGCATCGCGCTTTGCCCGGCCGAACAGCTTGCCCAGCAGCAGCGACTGGTCGCACTCCAGCCCGAACGCCACGTTCTGCACCGCCGTCAGGTGCGGGAACACCGAATAGCGCTGGAACACCACGCCGCGATCGGGGTGGCATTCGGCGGTCAGCGGGATACCGTCGAGCAGGATCTGGCCGCGCGTCGGGCCTTCTTGCCCCAGCACCAGCCGCAGGAACGTGCTCTTGCCCGCGCCCGATGGCCCGACCACCGATACGAAAGAGCCTTGCTCGATATCGAGGTCGACTCGTTCGAGAACGACCTTGTCGCCATATTCGACCCAGACATCGCGCAGCGACAGCAGCGTGGTCACAGCGTGCCTCCATGCGCCCAGGGAAAGGCCTTGCGGCTGATCAGCAGCAGCAGCGCATCGGTGGCGATGGCCAGCAGCGAGATCCACGCGACGTATGGCAGGATGATATCCATCGCCAAGTAGCGGCGGACCAGGAAGATGCGATAACCAAGCCCGACATCGGAGGCGATCGCCTCGGCGGAAATCAGGAAGACCCAGGCCGGCCCCATCGAGAGGCGCAGCGAATCGATCAGGCGCGGCAGCGCCTGCGGCAGCGCGACGCGCAGGGTCAGTTGCCAGCTATTGGCGCCCAGCGTTTGCGCCTTGATCATCTGCTCCACCGGCAACCCGGCGACATGGGCCGCCAGATCGCGGATCATGAACGGGGCAATGCCCAGCGCGATCAACGCGATCTTGGAAGCTTCGCCCAGTCCCATGGCGATGAACAGGATCGGCAGGATCGCGATCGGCGGGATGACCGCGATGATGGCGACGAGTGGCCCCAGCGCGGCGCGGACCAACGGCACCACGCCCAGCGCGATGCCGATCAGCAAAGTGGCGAAGGTGGCGATGATAACGCCGATGCCGAGCCGGTACAGGCTGGCGATCGTATCGGACCAGGCCGTGATCTGGCCGGTGCGCGGATCGGTCTGCGTGGCGAACTGCGCCACGGCCTGCCCCATCGCGGAAAACGTCGGCAGCACCCTGTCGTTGGGATTGGCTTCGAGGCGGGCCGCCGAAAGGATCGCATAGACGATCAGGATCACGACAATCGGAACAAGGCCGATCAGGAAACGGGCGCCAGGGCGAGGCTTGATGTTGACGACGCGCATGACGCTTTGATGCGGGCTCCGTTCTTGTCAAATGCCGGCCCCACCACGAAGGGCGGGACCGGCACGGTATTTCAGGCCAGGATCAGAACGCCGCGGTCAGCGTCGCAACGACCGCGCCATCAACGATGTCATGGCCGCCGATCGCGTAGAACGCATTGGCGCCGGTCTTCTTGATGTTGGTGTCGATGTACGAGACGTTGAGCGTCAGATTCTTGAACGCGAGATCGGCGCCCGCGGCATAGTCAAGGTAGTGCCCGGAAGGACCGGCCAGCGCGCTGCCGCCCGAGGTATAGCCGACGTGCGCCTTCAGCGTGATCGGCGTTTCCTTGATCGGGAACGCGAAGTCGCCCGAGACCCACAGGTTGTCCTTGTCGCCGATCGACTTGTCCTTGGGCGCGTAATAGGCCGAAACCTTCGTGTTCACGGGCCCAAGCGGCAGGCTGACGGCGCCATAGATGTCGATGTAGTTGAAGTCGCCGCCGGTGCCCGGATAGACGTAATAGATCACGCCGCCATCGAGCGTGACGCCGCCAACGGCCTTGGTGTAGCCGGCGATCAGGTCGAGTTCGAGGTTGTCACCCCCGAACGAGCCCTGGCCCGCAAGGTTGGAGGCCCACGTACCGACATAGAAACCGGACGAATGGGCAATGGTGATCCCGCCCTGGAGCGCGATGTCCTCGTCGGTCTGCGAAATACCGCGCAAGCGATACTGCGAAGTCAACGAGACGTTGCCGGTGATGGTGATGTCGCTGCTCTCAGCCTCATCGGCATAAGCCGCAGGAGCAACGACGGCGGTGGAAAGTGCGAGAACTGCTGCGATGGTTTTGAACATTATATTATCCCCCCTTCTAGAGACGGAAGCCTTCGACGGCCAAAAACATCGACGCAAGCACCGTGCCATTTTCCCAGAAACAAAATGTTACGGAAATCCGGCGATATTACGAATGTCCGCCTTGATAATAATGATCAAAAAATAGGCATTCGCCCCTCACCTGCCCAAATTTCGCGCGCTCGTTCGCTGCGCCGCAGCGCAAATATTACGCTTTACCGGTTTCGTAATATTCTGTAGACGAATCGCGCCATGACCACACTCACCCACCCCTCGCTCGTCCGCCTCAGCGTGAGCCTGCCGGCGGACCTTTTCGCCGAGCTTGACGCGATGGTGGCGGAACGCGAAGTCGCCAACCGGTCGCAGATGATCGCCGAACTGATCCGCAACGCCTTGGCCGAGCACAACGCGCGCGAACGCCCGGAAACCGTGCTCGCCGGCACGATCACGCTGATCTACCGGGCGGATTCCGGCCGGGTCCGGCACGCGCTGGCGCAAGTGCAGTCGCACTACATTCCCGAGATCATTTCCTCGCAGCACATCTTCCTGGAAGATGACCAGTCGCTCGAAGTCCTGCTCGTCCAGGGCAGCGCGTTGCAGTTGCACAATCTTTGTGATGCGCTGCGAAAGATTCGCGGCGTCCAGCAGACCCGGCTGGTGACCACCACCGCCCTCCTTCCCCCACTTTCGGCCAAGGACGCCCATCCATGACCAGCAACACCGCCGATCCCCATGGTGCGCAGGCCCATGCCCGGGCCATGGCCGGCACACGCGTGGACGCCATGCCCACACTGCCCGCCGCCGCCGATGATGCGCCCGCCCCCGTGCTGTGGGAGGAAACCATCGCGGCGGGCGGCTATGCCACGCGCCGCATCGCCCGTGGCGCGCGGCTGCGACTGATCGACCTCCACGGTGATGCCAGTGCATCCATGCTGTTGTTCAACGCCGAAAATCCACTGGAACGGCTGAACGTGGCCGACACGGTGAAAGTGCAATGGAACGGCTATCTTGGCGCCGGCAAGCTGCTCTTGTCCGACATGGGCCGCGTGATGATCTCGATCCTCGAAGATGGCGCGGGCACGCACGATGCGTTCTGCGGCGCATCGAACGAGGCGTCGAACGCGCGCAAATATGGCAGCGGCACGAACTATGGCCCCCACCCCAGCGCGCGCGACCGTTTCATGCTGGGCGTTGCCAAGCATGGGCTGGGCCGCAAGGACGTTCATCCCTGCATCACCTGGTTCAAGGGCACGCGGATCGAGGAGGACGGCGCGATCACGCCGCAGGTCGGCCCCTTCGCGCCCGGCCGCACGCTGCTGCTGCGCGCCGAGATGGACTTGATAGTCGTTCTTGCAAACTGCCCACATGTGCTTGATCCGCGAAGCGAATACAGCGTCACGCCCTTGCGCGCCACCGCCTGGCGCGGCGATGTGACGCCGGCCAGCGACGCCGTGCGCAACGCCACGCCCGAGGGGCAACGCGCCTTCCTCAACACCGAAGAGTACTACTCGCGCTAGAGTGCGTCCGCCTTTGATTGCATCAAAGGCTGCACTCTAGATCCTTGTTTTTCCGTGATTTCCGAGCCGCCAGATGATTCCATCTGGCTCGAAATCACTTTAGGAGCCGCCCGTCATGACGTCCCCCGATCCCGCCCTCGCCGGCCTGCCCGGCACCGTGGTCCATGACGAAGTGGTGCCGGCCCGCGCGCCGTGGCTGCACCGCGTGCTGCGCGGCCAGACGCTGCGCATCGTCGACCTTGAAGGCAACCAGGCCGTCGATTTCCTGGTCTATGCGGCCGATGACGATGCCGAACGCTACAGCGCGCAGGACACCGTGGCCGCGCAGGGCAACATCTTCCTGCGCACCGGATCGGTGCTGCTGTCCAACGAAGGCCGCCCGATGATGACGATCACGGGCACTTCGGTCGATTATCACGACACCATTGGCGGGGCCTGTTCGTGTGAAAGCAATACCTTGCGATATGGACATCACACCAAGTCGCAGCATTCCTGCGTCGACAACTTCCTCGACGCCAATGTCCGCGTCGGACGCGGCAAGCGTGACATGGTGTCCAACATCAACTTCTTCATGAACGTGCCGGTGGAAGCCGACGGCGCGCTGGGCATCGTCGACGGCATTTCCGCGCCCGGCCTGACCGTGGACGTGCGCGCCGAGATGGACGTGGACGTGGTGGTGTCCAACTGCCCGCAGATCAACAACCCTTGCAACGGCTTCAACCCGACGCCGGTGCGCATGATCGTGACGGGGTGACGGCGGCGATGTTCAGCCGGGTCCTCATCGCCAATCGCGGCGCGATCGCCTGCCGCATCATCCGCACGCTGCGCAAGATGGGCATCGGCTCGGTTGCGGTGTTCAGCGATGCCGACGCCGGATCGCTCCACGTCGCGCTGGCCGACGAGGCGGTGCGGATCGGCCCGGCCCCGGCGGCGCAAAGCTATCTGGATATTGCCGCGATCATCGCGGCGGCCAAGGCCACGGGCGCCGAGGCGATCCACCCGGGTTATGGCTTTCTTTCGGAAAGGACCGACTTTGCAGAGGCTTGCGCGGCCGCGGGCATCGCTTTCATCGGCCCCACGGCCGACAACATCACCGCCTTCGGCCTCAAGCACAGCGCGCGCGCGCTGGCCGAGGCGAGCGGCGTGGCGCTGGCGCCGGGCACCGACCTGCTGACCGATCCCACGGCTGCCGTCGCGGCGGCGGACGCGATCGGCTATCCGGTGATCCTGAAGGCGACGGCGGGCGGCGGCGGGATCGGCATGCGCGTCTGCGCCGACGCGGCGGCGCTGGCCGACGCCTTTGACAGCGTGGTGCGGCTGGGCGCGGGTAATTTCGGCAATGGCGGCGTGTTCCTGGAACGCTATGTCGAGACCGCGCGCCATATCGAGGTGCAGATCTTCGGCGATGGCGCGGGCCGCGTCGTCGCGCTGGGCGAGCGTGACTGCTCGCTCCAGCGGCGCAACCAGAAAGTGGTCGAGGAAACCCCCGCTCCGCTGCTGCCCGCCGCCACGCGCGCGGCGATGATCGAGGCTTCGATCCGGCTTGCGGAACAAGTCCACTACCGCTCTGCCGGGACGGTCGAATTCCTTTATGATCCGGCGCGCGACGACTTCTATTTTCTTGAGGTCAACACCCGGCTTCAGGTCGAACACGGCGTTACCGAGCAAGTCACCGGCGTCGATCTGGTCGAATGGATGGTGCGTGGCGCAGCCGGGGATTTCTCGTTTCTCAATAGCTTCGAAGCCAAACCTCAGGGCGCATCGATCCAGGTGCGGCTCTATGCCGAAGACCCGGCGCAGGATTTCCGCCCGTCCTCGGGCCTGTTGACCGAAGTGACTTTCCCCGAAGGCCCGCGCGTCGATGGCTGGGTCGCGGCGGGCACGCAGGTCAGCGCATTCTACGATCCGATGCTGGCCAAGCTGATCGTCACCGCGCCCACGCGCGAGGCCGCCATCGCCGCCTTGCAGGCCGCGCTCGATGCCACGCAGCTCAAGGGAATAGAGACCAATCTCAACTGGTTACGCACCGTTGTTCGGTCCGATGCCTTCACCAGCGGGCGGGTTTCGACGCGGGCGCTGGCGGCGATCGCCTATCAGCCGCGATCGATCCGCGTGCTGGCGGGCGGCGCATCGACCACGGTGCAGGACTGGCCGGGCCGCATCGGCTACTGGGACGTGGGCGTGCCGCCGTCGGGGCCGATGGACGCGCTGTCGTTCCGGCTGGGCAATCGCCTGCTGGGCAATGCCGAAGGCGCGGCGGGGCTGGAGTTCACCGCCGCCGGGCCGACGCTGCTGTTCGAAACGCCTGCGCGTATCTGCCTGACAGGGGCCGATTTTTCCGCGAAACTCGATGGCGCGCCAGTGGCACGCTATCGCCCCACGGAGATCGCGGCGGGGCAGACGTTGCAGATCGGCCGCGTGACCGGCGGCGGCATGCGCGGCTACCTGCTGGTGGCCGGCGCGATCGACGCGCCGCTGTTTTTGGGCAGCAGCAGCGCCTTCACCATGGGCGAATTCGGCGGCCACGCCGGCCGCGCGGTGCTGACCGGCGACACGCTGCACCTGGCCGGAGAGCCGCCGATCGGGGCCGCACTGAACGGCACACAAACGCCACAGAACGGCACCGAGCACGAACTGCGCGTGCTCTACGGCCCGCACGGCGCGCCAGACTTCTTCACGCCCGAAGACATCGCGATGATCTGCGGCACGGCGTGGAAGGTCCACTACAATTCCAACCGCACCGGCGTGCGGCTGACCGGCCCGAAGCCGCGCTGGGCACGCCAGGATGGCGGCGAGGCGGGCCTGCATCCGTCCAACATCCACGACAACGCCTATGCCATCGGCGCGGTGGACTTTACCGGCGACATGCCGATCATCCTTGGCCCTGACGGCCCTTCGCTGGGCGGCTTCGTGTGTCCCTTCGTGGTGATCGCGGCGGACTTGTGGAAAGTCGGCCAACTGGCGCCGGGCGACAGCGTGCGCTTCGTGGCGGTGAGCGACGCGGCGGCCGCCGCCGCGCTGGCCCGACAGGACGCCGAAATCGCCGGCGAGGCGCTGCCCGCCGCCCCGCCGATCGTGGCCGACCTTGGCAGCCCGATCCTGCACAGCGTCGAGGCCGGCGCGCAGCGCCCCGCCGCGCGCATCCGGCGGCAGGGCGACCAGCACCTGCTGGTCGAATACGGGCCGATCGTGCTCGATCTGGAACTGCGGCTGCGCGTCCATGCGCTGATGCTGGAGATCGAGGCCATTGGCCTGCCCGGCATCATCGACGTGACGCCCGGCATCCGCTCGCTCCAGATCCATTACGACAGCCGCAAGCTGGCGCAGGATGCGCTGGTCGCGGCGCTGGCGGCGGCGGACGACCGGCTGGGCGGGCTGGACGAGTTCGAGATCCCATCGCGCACCGTCTACCTGCCGCTGTCGTGGAACGATCCGGCGATCCGCGAGACGATCGACAAATACATGGCCTCCGTCCGCGACGACGCGCCGTGGTGCCCCGACAACATCGAGTTCATCCGCCGCGTCAACGGACTGGCCAGCCAGGACGAGGTGCAGCGCATCGTCTTCGATGCCGAATACCTGGTCATGGGCCTGGGCGATGTCTACCTGGGCGCGCCGGTGGCCACCCCGGTCGATCCGCGCCACCGGCTGGTCACCACCAAATACAACCCGGCGCGCACCTGGACCCCGCCCAACGTGGTCGGCATCGGCGGCGCCTATATGTGCATCTATGGCATGGAGGGTCCGGGCGGCTACCAGTTGTTCGGGCGCACGATCCAGGTGTGGAATTCGTGGCGCCAGACGTCGGCCTTCGGCGAAGGCAAGCCCTGGCTGCTGCGCTTCTTCGATCGCATCCGCTTCTTCCCCGTCAGCCACGAGGAGCTGACCGAGTGGCGGCGTGATTTTCCGCTGGGCCGGCGCGACATCCGCATCGACGAAGGCGTGTTCCGCCTGTCGGAATACCGCGCGTTCCTGGCCGGGAACGCCGGCTCCATCGATGCCTTCCAGCAGCAGCGCCAGGCCGCCTTCGATGCCGAGCGCGCCGACTGGCAGGCGCGCGGCGAGTTCGACCGGCTGGCCGAACTGGCCAGCGAGGACGACAGCGCCGCCGCCCCGGCCGAGATCGACCTGCCCGCCGGCTGCGAACTGGTCGAGGCGCCGTTCGGCGGCGTGGTGTGGAAGCTGGAAATCGCCGAAGGCGATACGGTGGTCCCCGGCCAGACGGTGGCGATCTTGGAGGCGATGAAGATGGAATCCCCGGTGCCAAGCCCGCTGGGCGGCGTGGTGCGGCGCGTCTACGTGGCCGAACGCCAGCCGGTCAGCCCCGGCGCGGCGATGTTCGCGCTGGAGCCGGCGGCATGAACGCGCGGGCCATCGCCGCGGCGGTCAACGCCGGCACCACCACCGCGCTGGCCGTCGCGCACGAAACGCTGGCGCGGATCGAGGCTTACGACGCGGTCCAGCCGCAAGCCTGGATCAGCCGCTTTTCCGCGCCGGCGATCCTGGCCGCCGCCGCCGCCGTCGATGCCCGCGTGGCCGCCGGCGAGGCGCTGCCGCTGGCCGGCGTGCCCTTCGCGGTGAAGGACAATATCGACGTGGCCGGGCTGGACACCACCGCCGGCTGCCCGCAGTTCGCCTATGCCCCCGCCGCCAATGCCTTCGTCGTGCAGCGGCTGCTCGATGCCGGGGCTCTATGCATCGGCAAGACCAATCTCGATCAGTTCGCCACCGGCCTCAACGGCACGCGCAGCCCTTATGGCGCGCCGCGCTGCGTGTTCAATCGCAGCTATGTCAGCGGCGGGTCGAGTTCCGGTTCGGCGGTCGTCGTCGGCGCCGGGCTGGTGCCGGTGGCGCTGGGCACCGACACCGCCGGATCGGGCCGCGTGCCCGCCGCGTTCAATGGCCTTGTCGGCCTCAAGCCCAGCAAGGGGCGGTGGAGCGGCTCGGGCCTGGTGCCGGCCTGCCGCTCGCTCGATTGCATCACCGTGCTGGCCGCCGACGTGGCCGATGCGCGCGCGGTGGATGATGTGGTGGCCGGCTTCGATGCGGCCGATGCCTATTCGCGCGCGCTGGGCGATGTGCCCATCGGCACGCGCATCGGCGTGCCCCTGCCGCGCAACCGCCCGTGGTTCGGCGATGGCGAGGCCGAAATGCTCTATGACCGCGCACTGGCCCGGCTGGCGGCGATGGGCCACGTGATCGAGGAAATCGACATCGCGCCGCTGCTCGAAGCGGCCAGGCTGCTCTACGATGGCCCGTGGGTGGCCGAACGCACCGCCGCCATCGCCGATTTCCTGGCCGCCACGCCCGATGCCATCGACCCCACGGTGCGCGCCATCGTCGAGGGCGGCCTTGGCAAGAGCGCGGTCGAGGCGTTCCTGGGGCAATACAGGCTGGCCGAATATGCCCGCGCCGCGCAGGCGATCTGGCGCCGGGTGGACGTGCTGGCCGTGCCGACGTCCCCCACCATTTACCGCGTGCGCGAAATGCTGGCCAATCCGGTCGCGCTCAACAGCCACTTCGGCACATATACCAATTTCGTGAACCTGCTGGACATGGCGGCGATCGCCGTGCCGGCCGGGTTCCGCCGCAACGGCACCGGCTTCGGCATAAGCTTCTTCGCCCCCGCCGGGACCGACCGCGCACTGCTGGCCATGGCCGACCGCTGGATAGCCGAAGCCCCCTGGCCTCGCCCGCCGCTAGACCTAGACAAGGAGTCACGCATGGAACGCATCAGGCTGGCCGTCGTCGGCGCACATCTGGAAGGCATGCCGCTGCACTGGCAACTGACCAGCCGCGACGCGGTGTTCGTGGAAGCGACCGAAACCGCCCCCACCTATCGCCTATACGCCATGGCCGAAAGCGTGCCGCCCAAGCCGGCGCTGGTGCACGATGCCGGCGGCGCGGCGATCAAGGTGGAAGTCTACGAACTCGATGCCGCCGCTTTCGGCAGCTTCGTGGCCGAAGTGCCGCCGCCGCTGGCCATCGGCACGGTGACGCTGGCCGATGGCAGCCCGGTCAAGGGCTTCGTCTGCGAACCGCGCGCCACCCTGGGCGCGGAAGACATCACCGCACTGGGCGGCTGGCGCGCCTATATCGCCCGCTGAAGGCCCGGGCCAACCCTTCGCCATCGCGAGGCCTGCTGGGTATGGCAGAGCCGAAGTTTCATGGCTCACCGTCACCCTGAACTCGGTTGCCGCTTATCCCTTTGGCATAAGGTGTCCCCCGTCATTCCCGCGCAGGCGGGAACCCATCTCCCGGCGTCGCGAACAACACAACGTGGGTGACGAAGGACAGGGCAGGAGATGGGCTCCCGCCTGCGCGGGAGTGACGAAACAGGGTACGGGGCCAAGAGGGATAAGCGGCAACCCCGTTCAGGGTGACGGCTCCTTCAGGGCCACGAACTTCGTTTGCGTGATCCCAGGATCAGGATGGCCCGGTCAGCGCGCGGGGCGCGGATAGGGGATGAACTTGCCCAGGCCCACCGAACCCGCGCTCATCCGCGATCCCTGATCGAGCAGGCGCACGATATCCACGCCGCACAAGTTGGGCGAATGGGTATCGGTCACCAGCACCACATCGCGGCGCAGGAAGCTGGCGCCAGCCGGCGGCCGGTTCACATAGATCGTACCGTTGTTCATGCGATAGACGATGGCCGTGCCGTCGACCACTTCGGTCGAACTGATCTGCTGGAGCACGATACAATCCTCGGGCGCGCCGGCGGTGCGGCCTTCCACGATCTTGGCCAGCCGCGCTTCGCCGCGGACCTGCGCCGCGCTGGGCGCGGCATGATCACCATGCGCATGATTTTCGTGCGCAGAGGCCACGCCGGCCGAAGCCAGAAGCGCGCCGGCCAGCACGATCGGAAGGGACTTTCTCATCAGCTTGATCCTTTTGGCTCTCCCGCGCTGACAAGACGCTGCCGAACCGATTGTTCCGCAGCGCGATCGCGCGATGCCCATCACGTCAGGCGATGGGTATATAGGAACGGCCGGCTTCGTCATCAAACGCCGGTCGTCTCGAACCGGGCTTGGCTTCATCGTTGCCGACCGATCACCGCCTCCTGCCGGAATGCGGCGTCACGATCTTCGGGGAACGCCGCGCACGAAAAAGGCCGGGAAGGTTTCCCCTCCCGGCCTTTTGTTCGGTGTTCGGTCGTCGGTGGCTCAGCCGCCGTGGACTTCGGCCACGTCGATCTTGAGGCCCGGGCCCATCGACGAGGACAGCGCGATCTTGCGCAAGTACTTGCCCTTGGCGCCAGCCGGCTTGGCCTTGACGATAGCATCGACGAAGGCGTCGACATTGGCCTTGAGCGCCTCGTTCGAGAAGCTCAGCTTGCCGATGCCGCCATGGATGATGCCCGCCTTTTCGACGCGGAATTCGATCTGCCCGCTCTTGGCGGCCTTGACCGCATCGGCGACGTTCGGCGTGACCGTGCCCAGCTTCGGGTTCGGCATCAGGCCCTTGGGACCCAGCACCTTGCCGAGGCGGCCGACCAGACCCATCAGGTCGGGCGTCGCGATGACGCGGCCATAGTCGAGGTTGCCGTTCTGCATGTCTTCCAGCAGGTCTTCGGCGCCAACCTTGTCAGCACCGGCGGCCAGCGCCGCTTCGGCCTTGTCGCCACGCGCGAACACGGCAACCTTGACGTCCTTGCCGGTGCCCGAAGGCAGCGTCACCATGCCGCGGACCATCTGGTCGGCGTGGCGCGGATCGACGCCGAGGTTCAGCGCGATCTCGATCGATTCGTCGAACTTGGTGGTCGACAGATCCTTGAGGGTCTGGATCGCCTCGTCGACGCCATAGAGCTTCTGGTTGTCACCCAGCTTTTCGGCCAGCGACTTCTGCTTCTTGCTCAGCTTCACCATGGTGTCAGCCCTCCTCAACCTGCAGGCCCATCGAACGGGCGGAACCTTCGATGATCTTCGTCGCCTGCTCGATGTCGTTGGCGTTGAGATCGGCAAACTTGGTCTGCGCGATTT
>JADLHU010000017.1 GCA_020848655.1 Novosphingobium sp. | reverse complement strand
CAGCGCCTCGTACCGGTCCGAAAGATCAAAGAAACCGGGCTGTCCTGCCATCATCGCCTCCGCCACATCGCCGACGAAGTGAATCAGTTCAGACCGCTACACGCCAGAGGTTTTTCGAGGTGTCCAGATTGGACGGAGGGTCAACGCGGATGCCGATCGCGCACATCTGGCGTCGGGGCTTTGGCGAACCCGCCGCGTGCTGATATGCTTTGCACCAAGCCGGGGGGAATAGGCACAGATGACGACCGCAGCCGCAATGCCGCGACGCGAATCGAACAAGGCGCGCACGCGCGAGTCCATCTTGCGCGCGGCGGCGGCCAAGTTCGGCGCCAAGGGCATCGACGACACGACGATGGACGAGATCGCCGAACAGGCGAAAGTCAGCCGCGCCACGCTATTCAACTATTTCCCGAACAAGTTCGACATTGTCGCCACCGTGCTCGCGCAGATGGACGACAATTTCATCGCCAAGATCGGCAACAGCGCCGCGCTGGACTTGCCGGTGGCGGCCCGCGTCGAGCATCTCTTCACGACGAGCGGGCATGACCTCGAAAACCGATGGCGCGAAATCCTGCCGATGGTCGGCGTCTCGGCGAAGGGCTGGGGCGACGAGATCGGCGGCCAGCGCTTCGCACGGGTACGCCACGCCTTCGTGCAATTGCTTCACGACGTGCCCGAGGACGAGCGCATGACATATGCCGAAATCCTCGCCAGCACCTATATCGGCATTGCCCACTACTGGCGCTTCGAAGCGGACTATGCGCTGGCGCAGCACCTTTCGGCCGCCGCCAGAACGATCATGCGGTCTTTGAAATAGACGCGCGTTCCACGAACCCGGCCAGCGTGGGATGTCGAGTGGTCAACCGGCGCTACAGCAGTTCCTTCAGCGGCACGCCGGGATCGGCAAGCCGTTCCAGATCGGGGCTGGCGCCGGCTTCCACCAGCTTGCGGCCCTGCACATAGTCCTTGACCATGTTGACGCAATCGAGCGCGATCATCTTGCCGCCCTTGAGATAGACGACCGAAAACGCCCTGTCCGCCGGATTGCCGCGCAGCACCGTCTGGTCATAGCCCAGCGACAGGCCTGCGGTCTGCAGGCGCAAGTCATACTGGTTCGACCAGAACCACGGGAAAGCACGATAGGGCTGCACATCGCCGGTGATGGCCTTGGCGACGGCGGTGGCCTGGTCATTGGCGTTCTGCACCGATTCGACGCGCATTACCGCGCCGCCGGCATAATCGCAGGCGAAAGCCGCGCAATCGCCGATGGCGAAGACATCGGGCAGCGACGTGCGGCAGAACTCGTCGACATCGAGGCCATTGCCGCCCGCGGCGCCCGCCGCGATCAGCGGGCCGACGGCGGGGATGATGCCGATACCGACGATCACCGCATCGGCGGGAATCACGCTGCCATCGGCCAGCTTCACGCCGTTGACGCGGCCTTCGCCGACCAGCGAATCGACCGCGACGCCGGTACGCAGATCGACGCCGTGGGCGCGATGCTCCGCCTCGTAGAATGCCGAAAGCTCCGGCCCGGCCACACGCGCCAGCACGCGGGGCAGCGCTTCGAGCAGTGTCACCTGGCAGCCCAGCTTGGTCAGCACTGCGGCCGCTTCAAGCCCGATATAGCCACCACCGATGACGACGATGTTCTTCACGCCGCCATCGATCTCGCCCATCAACTGGTCGCAATCGGCGCGCGTGCGCACGGCATGGACGCCGGCAAGCTCCGCGCCCGCGCATGACAACCGGCGTGGATCGCCGCCCGTCGCCCAGACCAGGTGGCCATAACCGCACGTTTCGCCGGTGGAGAGCGTGAGCTGCTTGGCGGTGGGGTCCACCGCCGTGACTTCCACGCCCAGGTGCAGCGCGATGTCCTTTTCGTCCCAGAACTGGGGCGGGCGGATATAGAGCCGGTCGAACGTCTTCTCGCGGGCGAAATATTCCTTGGACAAAGGCGGCCGCTCATATGGCGGTTCCGGCTCGCGACCGATCATCGCGATGCTGCCGGTGAACCCGTTCTGGCGCAAGGCGATCGCGCACTGCGCCCCGCCATGCCCTGCTCCCACGATAACGACGTCTGCCTGCATCATACCTCGTCCAGTTTGATATGTGCCCGATTGGACAAAATTCGTCCGCCGTCAATGACCCGTGACAGTGACACGCGTCAATGACCGGACCCCTTGCCTTCCAGCCGCTATGCGCAGCAAATCGGCCCAGCCCGTTAACGCGCCAGCAGATTGCGGGCCTGGCTGGCCAGTTGCGCCAGCATCGCCGGCGACACCGTGACCGATGCCTGCGCGCGGGCGATCAGCGCGCGGAACTGGCGCACGGCCGGGGCCTGAGCCTCGACCCAGTCCGCCACCACCGCGCCCGGTCCGGCCTTGCCGCCGCCCTTGCGTGCCAGGAAATCGAGCCGCATCTGCTGGAAATCGCGGGCCAGCCCGGCCACCAGCAGCCGGTCCCAGGTATCGGACGGGTTGAGCCGCGCCGCCGCGCCTTGCGCCCAGTCCAGCCCCAGCCGGGCGCCCATATCGACAAAGGCCGCCGCCAGCACCGGCGGCGCCACGCCGCTGCCTTGCGCCAGCCGGGCGATGCCCACCGCGCCGTCCATGTCATGCAGATGCGCGACCATCGCGGCTTCCCGCTCGGGCGCGCCGGCCAGGGCCAGTTCGCCGCGCAGCCGCGCCGATTGCACCTGTGCTTCCTGGCCCAGCAGTCCGCGCGTCGCCTTGCCAAGGCCCAAGACGCCGGGCGCCAGTTCGGCCACCAGCGCGGTGGGCGTCAGCGTGCCGCCGCCCACGCGCAGCAGGTCGGCCATCTGGACGCGCAGCGCGGCCGCCGCGCGATCGAACAAGGCGATGCGCGCCGGCTCGGGCATCGGCGCGGTTTCCAGCGCCTGCCAGACCTTGCCCATGCCGAACAACCGTTCCGCCGCGACGAACGCGCCGCCGATCTGCGCCAGCGTCGCCCCGCCTTCCTCGACCAGTTCGAGCGGGTGGATCAGCCCCAGCCGGTTGACGATGCGGTTGGCCAGCTTGGTGGCGATGATCTCGCGCCGCAGCCGATGGCCAAGGATGTCCTCGCGGTATTTCTTGCGCATCGCCGGCGGAAAGGCCGCCAGCAGATCGTCGACCAGCCCCGGATCATCCGGCAGTGCGGAATGCTCGAGCGCATCCTGCAAGGCCAGCTTGCCGCTGGACAGCAGAACCGCCAGTTCAGGCCGGGCCAGCCCGTGGCCCTCGCTGGCGCGGCGCGCGAACGTCTCGCCATCGGCAAGGCCCTCGGTGCGGCGATCAAGATAGCCGCCTTCCTCCAGCGCCTCGATCAGGCGGATGTACGACGGCGTCACCGCCGCGCCGCCGGCTTCGGCGATCGACAGCGCCAGCGCCTGAAGGCGATTGTCCTCGAGCACCAGCGCGGCGACATCGTCGGTCATCGCCGCCAGCAGCTTGACTCGCGCCGGCTCGGTCAGCCGTCCGGCGCGGCTGGCGGATGCGAGCGCGATCTTGATGTTCACTTCATTGTCCGAACAATCGACGCCGGCCGAATTGTCGATGAAATCGGTGTCTATCCGCCCGCCGAGCAGAGCATATTCGATGCGCCCGGCCTGGGTGCAACCCAGGTTAGCGCCTTCGCCGACCACGCGCACGCGCAACGCCGCGCCATCGACGCGCAAGCCATCGTTCACCGGATCGCCCACTTGCACGTTGTTTTCGGCTGCGCCCTTCACATAGGTGCCGATGCCGCCGAACCACAGCAGATCCACGGGCGCTTTCAGGATCGCGGCGATCAGCGTTTCGGGATCGGCGCTGGCGGCATCGATGCCCAGCAGGCTACGCGCCTCTGCGCTCAGCGGAATGGACTTGAGCGTGCGCGGCCAGATGCCCCCACCGGCCGAAATCAACGCCTTGTCGTAATCGTCCCAGCTTGATCGCGGCAGGTTGAACAGGCGCTGGCGTTCCGCCCAGCTTGCCGCCGGATCGGGATCGGGATCGATGAAAATGTGGCGATGATCGAACGCGGCCACGAGCTTGAGCGCGCGCGACAGGAGCATGCCATTGCCGAACACGTCGCCCGACATGTCGCCGCAGCCGACCACGCGCACGCTTTCGGTCTGGATGTCGGTGCCCAGTTCCAGGAAATGG
Organism: Novosphingobium sp.; assembly: GCA_020848655.1. Classification (GTDB taxonomy): domain Bacteria; phylum Pseudomonadota; class Alphaproteobacteria; order Sphingomonadales; family Sphingomonadaceae; genus Novosphingobium. Next base: position 12,081 of record JADLHU010000017.1, on the reverse strand, counting down.
CGCTGCACCGAAAGCCACGCGCCGCGCGCGGTGATTCCCATCGCCTTGTGGTCATAACCTTTCGAGCCGCCGCTGGCGAAAGCATCGTCAAGCCAGAAGTTGCGCTCGGCGGCGATGGCGTTGGCGGTGTCGGAATACGTCGCGGTGCCCTTGTCGGCGGCCACGACGAAATAGGGATCGTCGTCATCGCGGATGACCACGCCCCTGGGATGCACGACCTTGCCGCCGACGATATTGTCGGTCAGCGACAGCAGCGACCGCACGAAAAGCTGGTAGCTGGCCTTGCCTTCCGCCAGCCAGCCATCGCGATCCAGCGCCGGATCGGGCAACTGCTTGGGATAGAAGCCGCCCTTGGCCCCGGTCGGCACGATCACCGCGTTCTTCACGCGCTGCGCTTTCATCAGGCCCAGCACTTCGGTGCGGAAATCGTCGCGCCGGTCCGACCAGCGCAGGCCGCCGCGCGCCACCGGCCCGGCGCGCAAGTGGATGCCTTCGACACGCCGCGAATAGACGAAGATCTCGCGCCATGGCACCGGCCGGGGCAAGCCGGGCAGCGCCGCTGAATCGATCTTGAAGGCCAGCGCGATGGCATGGCCGTTGCGGCCCGGCGGCACGAAGGCATTGCTGCGCAGCATGGCCTCCACCAGCGCGCGGTACTGGCGCAGCAGGCGATCGTCGTTGATCGCGCCGACGGCGGCCAGCCCATCGCGGATCGCGGCATCGGCGCGTGCCTCGGCCCGTTCGCGATTGCCGGAAAAGCCCGGATCGTGGCGGGCCAGGAACAGGTCGATCACGCCGCGCGTCACCGCAGGCGCGCTTTGCAAGGCATCGACCACCGTGGCGATGCCATAATGGAGGGTCGCCTGGCGCAGATAGCGATACCAGGCGCGCAGCCAGTTCGCTTCGTGCGCGGCCAGTCCGGTGGTGACGATCAGGCGGTTGAAGGCGTCATCCTCGGCCGCGCCGTTGAGCACGGCGGCAATGGCCGCGTCGATCTGTTCAGCGCGGGCGAAAAGATCGGCAGCGGCAACGCCAGCGGGCAGTTCCAGCGCGAAATCGTGGATCGCGCCCAGCGCACCGTTTTCCAGCAGCGTCGCGTCCTCGCCCGCCACGCGGAAGCCGAAGTTTTCCAGCATCGGCACGGCATCGGACAGTTCGAGCGCGCCATGCTGCTGGTAGAGCTTCAGGTGCAGGCGGCCCGGATCGGCCCCGGTCCCACCCGCGTCCGGCACGGGCACATGAAGCCGCGCGCCGCGCGCCTGTTCCGCGTCAAGCCGGCGCAGGCAGGCGATGTCGGTCGCCGCTTCGGTCGGGCCATGCGCGCTGCGGTAGGACAGCGGAAACGCCTCGGCATAGCGCGCGGCGATGGCGGCGGCGCGGCGCGGCTCCTCATGCGCGATCAGCGCGGCTTCTACCGCGCCGGGCCAGCCCCGCACCATCGCCTTGACCGCCGCGTCCAGCGCCTGCTCATCGGGCGTTGCCGCATCGTCCGGGATGTCGATGACGAAGCGCAGCACGGCAAGCCCGCCTTCCACCGCCAGCGTCCAGTCAATCGTCGGGCCAGTGGCGGCGGCTTCCAGCGCATCCTGGATGCCGCGCCGCACGGCCGTGGACAGCGCATCGCGCGGCAGCCACACGAAAGCATAGAGGTGCCGGTCAAGCGGCGCGCGAACCAGCAGCAGGCGCGGGCGCGGGCGATCGATCAGGGCCATCATCGCCGTGGCCACGCGCTCCAGGTCGTCCGCCCCGAAGGCGATCAGCAGATCGTGCGGCAGCGTGGTCAGCGCATGGACCAGCGCCTTGCCATCGTGGCCGCGCGGATCGAAGCCGAACTTCGCGGTCAGCGCGGAAAGCTGCGCGCGCAAGCCGGGCACGAAGGCCGGCGGCGCGGCCAGCGCGGCGCTGGTCCACAGCCCGACATGGACAGACAGCCCGGTCACGCGGCCATCCGCGCCGTTCGCTTCGGGCACCACGAAGATATCGGACGGAACGCAGCGGTGGACATGGCCGGCTTCGTCCGATTTCAGGATCAGCGGCGCGCGCGAAGACGTTGCATCGAACCACGCAAAGGCGCGCGCGAAGCTGGCGGCATCGGGCAGCACGCGGCCGCCGGCGCCACGCCGGCAGACGCCCAGAGCGCCCTTCAGCCGTCCATCGCGCCCGCGCCGCACATGGCCAAGCTGGGTCAGCATGCCATTCCGGAACCAGCGCAGCAGTGCGCCGCTTTCGGCATCGCCGGCCTGTTCCAGCCCATCGGCATCGGTGGCAAGCGCGGCCTGCATCTGCGGCCAGTCCGCCACGGCGGCGCGCACCGCCGCCAGCGTTTCGTCCAGCGCGGCGCGCAAGGCCACGCGCGTGCGGGCATCGGCACGCACCGCTTCGATATAGATCACCGATTCTTCGGCGCTGTCCCCGGCATCCCCCTCTTGCGGCAGCGCAATGAGGCGCCCCGCCTTGTCGCGCCGGAGGGAAACGACGGGGTGCACCAGCCGGTCGATGGCCAGGCCGCGGTCGGTGATCGTCGCGGCCACCGAATCGACCAGGAAGGGCATGTTGTCGTTGATCACGGCGATGCGGGTCAGGCGTTCGTCGACCGGGCCCGTCACCGATTCGATCGCGACCACCGGTTCTCCCGCCTCGCGCTGCATCGCGGCGGCCAGCACGAAGCGCGCCGCATCGTCCAGCCCGCCCTTGCCGAAGCCTTCGTCGCCCGGCAGCAGCGCATCGGCCAGTTCGCGGGCGATGGCGGGCAACAGGCTGCGCTCAGCCGCGCTCTGCTTGCGTGGGGCCTGCTTGCGCGCGGTCTGCTTGCGTGAACTCATCAGGCTTCCTCTCCTTGCCCCACCCCATATCCCCCCAAAGGTCGGCCGCGTCAGGCCGGCAGGGGATCGCGCAGGGCTTCCATCGTCAATTGCAGCGAGCGTTGGCGCGCCAGCGGATCCCACACGTTGCCGGCCACGATCACTTCGTCCGCCCCGGTGCGCGCGATAAAGGCCAGCATGTCGGCGCGCACTTTCGTCGGCGCGCCCACGGCGCTGGCCTGGCGCATGAATTCCAGTCCGGCGCGCTGTTCAGGCGGCAGGCTTTCGCGGTAGCCGGGCACCGGCGGGCGCAGCTTGCCCGGCCGGCCGCTGCGCAGCGCGACAAAGCTCTGGTCGAGCGAACTGGCCAGCAGCACCGCGTCCTCGTCGGTATCGGCGGCGATCACCGTCATCGCCGCCATCACGTGCGGCCGATCCAGCGTGGCGGACGGCTCGAACCGTTCGCGATAGAGGTGCAGCGCGGCATCGAGATGAGCCGGCGCGAAATGCGATGCGAAGGCGAAAGGCATGCCCAGATGCGCGGCCAGGCTGGCGCCGAACAGGCTGGACCCCAGGATCCACATCTCCACCGCCGCGCCCGCGCCGGGCGTTGCCACCACGGCCTGCGGCGGCGTGCCGGCGAAGCGCGCCTGAAGCTCCACCACGTCCTGCGGGAAGCTCTCTGACGCGCGCATCAGGTCCTTGCGCAGGGCCTGCGCGATGCGCGAATCGGCGCCGGGCGCGCGGCCCAGGCCCAGGTCGATCCGCCCCGGAAACAGCGCGTCGAGCGTGCCGAACTGCTCTGCAATCACGAAGGGATTGTGGTTGGGCAGCATGATCCCGCCCGCGCCGATGCGGATCGTGGAAGTGGCATGGCCGACATGCGCCAGCACAACCGCGGTCGCTCCGCCGGCAATGCCTTCCATGCCGTGGTGTTCGGCCACCCAGAAGCGGCTGTAGCCCAGGTCTTCCGCCACTTTCGCCAGTGCCGCCGTTTCCGCCAGCGCCTCGGCCACGGTGCCGCCTTCGCGCACCGGCACCAGATCGAGCACCGAAAGCGGGATCATCGTCCGGTCTCCGCCGGCGCTGCCGGATCGAGTTGCGCGATATAGCCGCGCGCAACCGTGGCCTCGGCGCTGTCCGGCGCGGCGGCGATCACCGATTGCCAACTCTTGCGCGCGGCATCGTCGCGGCCGGAAAGCACGGCGATCACCCCCGCTTCAAGCCCGATCTGGAGATCGACCGGGCGCAAGTCGAACGCCCGCTCGATCTGCTGCTGCGCTTCGGCCAGCTTGCCCTGCCGGCGCGACAGCGTGGCCGAAAGCAGCCAGGCCTGCGCGCTGTCGGGTGCAAGCCGGCGTGCATCGGCCAGCGCTTCGGCGGCGGCCGCATCGCGCTTCAGCGCCACCAGCGCGCGCGCGCGGAAAAGCGCCAGCCCGCCCTGCATCACCGTATCGCCGCCGGCATCGGCTTTCGCCTTGTCCAGCGCGTCCAGCGCGGCCTGTGCATCGCCCGCATTGAGCGCCGCCTCGCCCGTCATCGCGCCCAGCCGGGCGCGCCAGGGCGCGGTATCGGCCGCACCACGCGCGGCCGCGAACGCCTGCGCCGCCTCGTCCCAACGCTCCAGCCGGCTCAGCGCGACGCCCAGGCATTCGCCCGCCGTCGCGCGTTCGGTGCCCTTGGCCCGCGTCAGCCAGTCGTTTGCCGCATCGACGGCATCGACCGGGTTTTCAAGGCCAAGGCAGGCTTCGAGTTCGCCGGGTTCGGCCGGGGCGGCAGCGTCCTTCGCGGCGGCGCGCGGCTTGGGCCGATCGCGCAGTTCGGGGGGCAGCGCCGAGACCGGTTGCGGGTTCGACGTCACCGCCGGCCCCACTTGCGCCAGCAGCAGGGCGATGAGAAGCGACATGCGGCGATCTCCACTTAGTGTATCTCCTGCCCGACGGGTTCGGCCTGGCCCCTATCAGGCAGGGCCGAAAGCGTGCGCAGCAGCAGCGCGATATCGCTATCGCGCGACAGGCGATGGTCGCCGTCCTTGATCAGGGTCACCTGCACATCGGCTGAACGCAACCGCTCGGCCAGCGCCAGCGATATGGCAAAGGGCACGTCCGGGTCTTGCTGGCCGTGCAGCAACCGCACCGGGCAATCGATCGCGATCTCTGCGCCCAGCAACAGGCGCGCCTGCCCATCGCGCCAGAAGCCGGGATGCGTGGGCGTGGGGGCGGGACCATAGGGGTTGTCCTCGAACACCGTTTCTCCCGCCGCCAGCCGGGCCTTGTCCGCTGCCGAACGCCCCCATTCGGTAAAGTCCGGCGCGGCGGCGATGCCGACCAGGCCCTTCACGCGATCGCCCAGCGCCAGCGCGGCCAGCAGCATCAGCCAGCCGCCCATCGACGATCCGACCAGCACCACCGCGCGCAGATCGAGCGCGGCGATCACCGCGCCCACTTCGTCCGCCCAGCCGCCCAGCGTGCCATCGGCGAATGCGCCATCGCTTTGGCCGCAACCCGAATAGTCCAGCAGCAGGCAGGCGCGGCCTTGCGTCCGCGCCCAGTCGAACACGGCGCAGGCCTTGCCGCCGGCCATGTCGGACATATAGCCCGGCAGGAACACCAGCGCCGGCGCTTTGCCCGGGGTGAAGCGATAGGCGATGCGGCGCCCGTCGGGCATGGCGTGAAACCTAGGGGCGTGAAACCGCGGGGCGTGAAACTGCGCGTCGTTCATCGCCGCCTATGTGGAACCGGCCAGCGACAAGAGCAAGGCGCTGGCGGCGGGTTGGCAAGAAAGCCGGGGGCTGCTAGGGCGCGGCGATGATCCCGGCGCTCGCCTTCACGCAGACTACCACCACCCGGCTTGTCCGGGGCGCGATGGTCGCTGGCTGAACGAAGCGCCATCCGCCGCCCGTGGCTTGGGCGGCCGGCGTCACCGCCCGAACCTTCGCACCCTTGACGCCGCCTCTTCCGGTGCGCGCGGGTTTCTGCCAAAGCGCCGGAAAACCGACACCCAAGCCCACCCGGCACGAGGTCGAACGAGAACGAGCATGACCGAACTTCTGAAAATCAGCCTGCCCGACGGTTCCGTGCGCGAAGTGCCCGCCGGATCGACTCCCGCCGATGTCGCCGCCGCGATCGGCCCTGGCCTGGCCAAGGCGGCGCTGGCCGCGCGCATCGACGGCGAACTGGTGGATCTTTCACGCCCCTTCACCGCCGACGCCACGCTGGCGCTGGTCACCGCGCGCGACGAAGCGGACGCGCTGGACCTGGCGCGCCATGACTATGCGCATGTGCTGGCCGAAGCGGTGCAGGCGCTGTTTCCGGGCACCCAGATCACCTTCGGCCCTTCGACCGACGATGGTTTCTATTATGATTTCGCGCCGAAGGATCGCCCGTTTACCGACGACGATCTGCCGGAAATCGAGGCGAAAATGCGCGAGATCATCGCCGCCGACAAGCCGCTGGTCCGCGAAGTGGTGAACCGCGACGACCTGATCGCCAAGTGGCGCGCGGCGGGCGAAAGCTTCAAGGCCGAATGGGCCGCCGAACTGCCCGCCGGCGAGGAATTGACCGTCTATCACAGCGGGTCCGACTGGTACGACATGTGCCGCGGTCCGCACTTGCCGTCCACCGGCAAGCTCGATCCCGCCGCGTTCCGGCTGACGCGCGTTTCGGGCGCCTATTGGCGCGGCGACCAGAAGAACGCCATGCTCAGCCGCATTTATGGCACCGGCTGGCTGAACAGAAAGCAGCTTGAAGCGCACCTAACCCGCCTTGAAGAGGCCGCAAAGCGCGATCACCGCAAGCTGGGCGCCGAGATGGACCTGTTCCACCTCCAGGCCGAAGCGCATGGCAGCGTGTTCTGGCATCCGAAGGGCTACCGCGTGTGGCGCGAGCTGGAATCCTACATGCGCCGCGCTATCGACGATGCCGGCTATCGCGAGGTCAAGACCCCGCAGGTCATGGATGCGCGCCAGTGGGAGCAATCGGGCCACTGGGGCAAGTACCGCGAGAACATGTTCGTCATCCCCGATGAAGTGCCCAACGTCGATGATGAAGGGCCGATCATCTCGGGCGATGCCGACTGGATGGCGCTGAAGCCGATGAACTGCCCGGCGCATGTGCTGATCTTTCGCCAGGGCATCAAATCCTACCGCGACCTGCCGTTGCGCATCTACGAGAACGGCTGCTGCCACCGCAACGAGCCGCACGGCGCGCTGCACGGGTTGATGCGCGTGCGCCAGTTCACTCAGGACGATGCGCACATCTTCTGCCGCGAGGACCAGATCGTCGAGGAAGTGCGCGCCTTCTGCGCGCTGGCCGACCGCATCTACAAGGACTTCGGGTTCACCTATGCGATCAAGCTGGCGCTGCGCCCGGAAAATCGCTTCGGCACCGAGGAAATGTGGGACCAGGCCGAAACCGAACTGCGCGATGCGGTTGCCGCCGCCGGCCTCGCCACGCCCGAATACGGCTGGGAGGAACTGCCCGGCGAAGGCGCGTTCTATGCGCCCAAGCTGGAATGGCACCTGACCGACGCGATCGGCCGCACCTGGCAGGTCGGCACCATCCAGTCGGACCGCGTGCTGCCCGAACGGCTCGATGCCGCCTATATCGCCGAAGATGGCGAAAAGCACCGCCCGGTCATGCTGCACCGCGCGATCTTCGGATCGTATGAACGCTTCATCGGCATCCTGATCGAACACTATGCCGGCAAGCTGCCGGTGTGGCTGGCCCCGGTGCAGGCGGTGGTGGCGACGATCGTGTCCGACGCCGATGGCTATGCCCGCGACGTCGAGGCCAAGCTCAAGGCCGCCGGCATCCGTGTCGAGACCGACCTTCGCAACGAGAAGATCAACTACAAGGTGCGCGAGCACAGCCTGGCCAAAGTCCCGCACTTGCTGGTCGTCGGCAAGCGCGAGGCCGAGGAAGGCACCGTCGCCATCCGCACGCTGGGCGAGGAGCGGCAGAAGTTCGTCACGCTCGACGAAGCCATCGCCCTGTTGAAGAGCGAAGCCACGCCCCCGGATCTGCGCTGAGATGATCCCGCGCGAACTCATCGGCACGGCGCAAGTGCCCGGCGGCGAGGAGCTTCGCCTGTTTCGCCACGGGCGCGATTTCATGATCGTGCTCGATCGCAACGAACTGATGAGCACGCGGCGCAGCGGGTCGGAAGAAGCGCTGGCGACGATGGCCTGGGATCGCATCCAGGGCGCGAAGGCACCGCACATCCTGATCGGCGGCTATGGCATGGGCTTCACGTTGCGCGCGGCGCTGAAGGTGCTGCCCGCCGATGGCATGATCACGGTGGTGGAACTGGTGCCCGAAATCCTCGAATGGGCGCGCGGGCCGATGGCCGATCTGGCCGCCGGCTGCCTGGACGATCCGCGCGTGCTGGTGGTCCGCGCCGATGTCGCCCAGTTCATCTCGGGCGTTTCGGGCGAATACGACGCGATCCTGCTCGATGTCGACAACGGCCCCGACGGCCTGGTGCGCGAGGACAACAACGTGCTCTATTCGGGCACCGGCCTGCGCGAGGCGAAACGCGCGCTCGCCCCGAACGGCGTGCTGGCGATCTGGTCCGCCGATCCCGACCCCGCCTTCACCCGCCGCCTGCAGAAAACCGGCTTCACGGTCGATGAAGTGCGCGTCGCCGCGCGCAGCAACGGCAAGGGATCGAAGCACACGATCTGGTTCGCGCGGCGGGGCTGACGGTTCGGTCGCGGCAGGGCGATGGAAAGCGCCCGATCTGCGATCGTCGCGCCTTCCGCCAGTCCGCCCGTGATTTTCGAACCGTGTGTCATCGCATCGACCCCGTGTGATGTCGCCCCTTTCGCGGGCGCGGGGAAGGGGAATCAGAAGTCGAACGTGGCCTCCACGCCCACCACGCGGCCCTTGTAGAGCGGCGAGAACGTGCCGGCGGCGGGCCTGGGGTCGAACGGGCGATTGTTGCCGTCCGAAAAGGCGCCCGCGCCGAACGGAATCTGCGTATCGCCGCCGAACTGCACTTCGTCCAGCAGGTTGCGGCCATAGACCGACAGGCTGATGCCCTTGACCGGCAGGTTCCAGGTCAGGTCCGCGTCCAGCCAGTCCGACGCGCCGACCCAGCCGAAGTTGTTGTCGGTATAGGCATAGCGGCTGCGGCGCTGGTAGCTGACCCGGCTGACCAGGCTGGACACCGCGCCCAGCGGCAGTTCGTGCGTCAGGCTGCCGCCCCAGGTCCATTTCGGCACGCGCGGCAGCGCCAGCGCATAATCCGCCGCGCCGACCACGCCGTCGCCCGAGATGTCGAGGAAGACCTTGCGGTATTCGGCATGGATGTAGCCGGCATTGGCCGCCAGCAACAGGTGCGGCGTCACGGCAAAGCGCGCTTCCGCCTCGCCGCCCCAGATGCGCGCGTTGGCGGTGTTGTAGACCGACTGGGCCAGGCCCGACGTGGCGCTGGCCACGTTGATCTCGCGCTGCATGCCCGCCACGTCGGTGCGATAGGCGGCAAGGTTCAGCACGGCGCGCTGGTCCGCGGTGCGGAACTTCAGGCCCACTTCGTAGCTGTCCACGCGCTCATCGTCGAAGGCCGGGCTGCCGGCCGCCTTCGCGATGGCCAGGAACGCCGCCGGCTGGGTGATGCGCAGGTTGTAACCGCCCGAACGATAGCCGCGCGTCCAACTGGCATAGGCTAGCGTTTCGGGCGTGAGGCGATAGCTCAGCCCCAGCCGGGGCGAGAGATTCGACCAGGCGCGGTCATCGGTGAAGCCGTTGGCCTCGCCGGGAATGCTGGGATTGGTGCCCGCAACGAGGCAGGTCCGGGCGATCACCGAGCAGGCGGGGCGTATCCGCACGAAGGTGACGTCGGCGTCCTTCTTCTCGCGCGCCCAGCGCAGCCCGGCGTTGAGCGTGAGGTCCGCGGTCAGCGCATAGTCGGCCGAGGCGAACAGGCCGGCCACGTCCTGCGTCTGCCTTCCGCCGCCATAGAACAGCGGGTTGGGCGGGATGCGGCGATCTTCCTCGTACGCGACGTTCTGGTGGAACAGGTAGCCGCCCACGGTCGCCTCCACGCGCCCGAACAGCAGCGCATAGCGCAGTTCGTTCGACCATTGCTCCTGCCTGAGGCCGGTGGCCGAATGGAACACGAAGTTGGGCGTCGAATCGATGTCGTTGAACGTGTCCTGCCGGTAGTGGCGATAGCCGAACACGTTGGTGAAAGTGCCGGGGCCGAAATCATAGTCGGCGCGCAGCGTGCCGAACCAGCTTTTCGCGCGGATATAGCCTTCGTTGTCGAGCGAGACATCGAAGCTGTCGCGCGCGAACAGCCCGTGGTTCTGCCCGGTCGCGCCATCGCCATCGGTATCGAGGTATTCGCCCTTGGCCAGCAGGCGCAAGCCGCCCAGGTCGGCGGACAGGGCGGCGCGCAGGATCGTGGTTTCCGCCTTGCCAAGGTCGCCGCCGTTCTTGAGGTTGCGGAAATAGCCGCCATCGGAATCGTGATAGGCGCCCAGCCGGAAGGCCACGCCCTGGGCCAGCGGACCGGAAATGACGGCCTGCATCTTCATGTCCATCGCGCCGCGCCCGCCATCGACCGGGCCTTCGCCCGATCCCTTGACGCGGATGTGCCAGTCGCTCGTCGGGTTGGCGGTTTCCACCAGCACCGCGCCGCCCGTGGTGTTGCGGCCGAACAGCGTGCCTTGCGGCCCGCGCAGCACTTCCACCGATCCCACGTCGAACAGGTCGAACGCCGCGCCGGGATTGATGCCGATGTAGACCCCATCGACGAAGGTGCCGACGGCCGGATCGATCGAGGCGATCGAGCTGTTGATGCCCAGCCCGCGGATCGACCAGTTGGCCACGCCCCGGAAGGTGCCGACCGGATCGAGCGAGACGCCGGGAATGGCGTGGCTGAGCGATTGCAGGTCGCGCACTTTCAGCGCGGCGAGCACGCTGGCATCGAAGGCGTTGACCGCCACCGGCACATCCTGCGCATCCTGCGGCGCGGCGCGCTTGGTGGCGCTGACCACGATCTGCTCGCCGTGGCTGGCGATGCCGCTGTCCGCCCCGCCCGCTGCTGCTTCCGGCGCTGCTTTTGCCGCGTCGGCCGCCTGGGCGGTGGTGGCGGCGCAAAGGCTGGCGCCGGCCAGCAGCAGGCCCATGCCGATCCGGCCGTGCAAGGTGTTCCCCATGTCGATCTCCCCAAAGATACGTCGCACGTTTTAATCGCGCGATTAAAGTCTCGGCGCGCCGTTTAGGCGAGCCGTTCGCAATTGCAAGACAAATTTAACCGCGCGATTAAACCGCTGCGCCAAGGGGTGCGCAGGGCGCACCGGCGCTAGCGGTTGTCGCGCTTCAGTTCCTCTCCCGAAAGCGTCACGACATGCAGCAGGTTGGTCGCCCCCGGGGTGCCGAAGGGCACGCCCGCCAGCGCGATCAGCCGCGATCCGGCCTGGCCGAAGCCGTGGCGCAGCGCCATGCGCTTGCCCTTGGCGATCATTTCCTCGAAGCTGCCGATGTCCTTGGTGTGGACCGCATAGCATCCCCACAACAGCGCCAGCCGCCGCGCGGTCTTGTGCGATGGGGTCAGCACCAGCATCGGCGCGCCCGGCCGTTCGCGCGCGACGCGGCGCGCGGTCGATCCCGAACCGGTGAACACGATCACCCCCGAAATCGGCAGCGTTTCCGCGATCTGGGCGCAGGCGCTGGCCAATGCGTCGGCGGTGGTGGCGTCGGGTTCCACCTGGGTGAAGTGGACGCGCGCCTTGTAGCCGGGATCGCTTTCCACTTGCGTGGCGATGCGGTGCATGATCGTGACCGCTTCCACCGGCCAGGCGCCGGCGGCGGTTTCGGCCGAAAGCATCACCGCGTCGGCCCCGTCGTAGACCGCGTTGGCCACGTCGGACACTTCGGCGCGAGTCGGCGCCGGGCTTTCGATCATCGATTCGAGCATCTGCGTCGCCACGATCACCGGCTTGCCCGAACGGCGCGTGGCTTCGACGATGCGCTTTTGCAGCGGCGGCACTTCCTCGGGGTTCAGTTCCACGCCCAGGTCGCCGCGCGCCACCATGATGCCGTCGGACAGCTCGATGATCTCGTCCAGCCGGTCGACCGCGGCGGGCTTTTCGATCTTGGCGACCAGCGCGCCATAGCCGCCCATCAGCCGCCGCGCCTCGGCCACGTCCTCGGGCCGCTGCACGAACGACAGCGCGATCCAGTCGGCGCCCTGGTCGAGGGCGAAGGCGAGATCGCCGCGATCCTTCTCTGTCAGCGCGGCCAGCGGGATAACCACATCGGGCACATTCAGT
>JADLHU010000016.1 GCA_020848655.1 Novosphingobium sp. | reverse complement strand
GCCGGCGCTCGACACGAACGGGTGGCCCTTTACCCCGAAGGGTCAGGATCAGCCCTTGCTTTGCGCCTGTTCGTGATGGCGGATCACTTCCTGGATGATGAAGCGCAGGAACTTTTCCGAGAATTCGGGATCGAGGTTGGCTTCGGCGGCCAGCTTGCGCAGGCGGGCGATCTGGCGTTCCTCGCGGCCGGCATCCGATGCCGGCAGGTTGTGCTCGGCCTTGTAGGCGCCCACCGCCTTGGTGATGCGGAAGCGTTCGGCCAGGATGTGAATCAGCGCGGCATCGATATTGTCGATGCTGGCGCGATAGCCGGCTAGAACCGGATTGGGCGCGGTGTCGAGCGCAGTGTCGGGCGCGGGGGCGGTTTCGGTCATCGCTTCACCGCTAGCACGGCTCTGGCAGCGATTCCAAGCTTGCCTTCCACGCCCGCCGCGCGCAAGGCGCAGCCATGAGTGCTGACGTCAGTCCGCTGCGCCCACGCGCGTCCGAACCCTCGCTCGCGCCGATGCTGGCGCTGACCGCACCGGGCATGAACAGCGTCAACGCGGTCATCCTCGAACGGATGCAAAGCCAGATTCCGCTGATTCCGTCGCTGGCGGGGCACCTCATCTCGGGCGGCGGCAAGCGCATGCGCCCGATGCTGACCATCGCCGGCGCGGAACTGTGCGGCTATCAGGGCAATCGCCATCACAAGCTGGCCGCCGCAGTGGAATTCATCCACACCGCCACGTTGCTGCACGATGATGTGGTCGATGGCTCGGACTTGCGCCGGGGCAAGGCCACCGCCAACATCGTGTTCGGCAATCCGGCGACGGTGCTGGTCGGCGATTTCCTGTTCAGCCGCGCGTTCGAACTGATGGTCGAGGATGGCAGCCTGCGCGTCCTCAAGATTCTCAGCCACGCCTCCGCCGTGATCGCCGAGGGCGAGGTGGACCAGCTTACCGCGCAGCGCCACGTCGAGACGAGCGAGGAGCGCTATCTCTCGATCATCGGCGCGAAGACCGCGGCACTGTTCGCCGCCGCCACGCGCATCGCGGCCGTCGTCGCCGAACGCAGCGAAGCGGATGAACGCGCGCTGGAAGACTATGGCCGCAACCTCGGCATCGCTTTCCAGCTTGTCGACGATGCGATCGACTATGATTCCGAAGCGTCCGAAATGGGCAAGGGCAAGGGCGATGATTTCCGCGACGGCAAGATGACGCTGCCGGTGATCCTGGCCTATGCGCGCGGCAACGCGGAAGAGCGTGCCTTCTGGCGCGACGCCATTTCCGGCTTCCTGACCAGCGACGAGGATCTGGCCCACGCCGTCACGCTGATCAACCGCCACGATACGGTCGCCGCCACGCGCGACCGCGCCCGCCACTTCGCCCAGCGCGCCATCGATGCCATCGCGCACTTCCCGGCAGGCGAAGCACGCAACGCCATGGGCGAAGCGGCCGAATTCGCGGTGTTCCGCCGGTATTGAGGCTTATGGGGCCGTTGTCGCGATGACCTCCGCCCAATTGCCCATCCACGCCGTCCTTCCCGACATCCTCGCCGCCTTGCGCGCGCGCGAAAGTGCGGTGCTGATCGCGCCGCCGGGGGCGGGCAAGACCACCGCCGTCGCCCCGTCGCTGATCGGCGAGGACTGGTGCACGGGCACCGTCATCCTGCTCAGCCCGCGCCGCGTCGCCGCGCGGGCAGCCGCCGAACGCATGGCCGAAACACTGCGCGAGCCGGTGGGGCAGACCATCGGCTACCTCACCCGGCTCGACAGCAAGCGTTCTGCCATAACTCGCGTGCTGGTGATGACCGAGGCGATCTTCGTTTCGACCATCCTGGGCGATCCGGATCTGGCCGGCATCAGCGCGGTGCTGTTCGACGAAGCGCACGAGCGCCATCTCGACAGCGACCTTGGCCTCGCGCTCGCCATCGAAAGCCAGCAGGTGCTGCGGCCGGATCTGCGGCTGCTGGTGATGTCCGCCACGATCGACGGGGCGCGCTTTGCCGAACTGCTTGGCCCTGGCGGGAATAGCGCCCCCGTGATCGAAAGCGCGGGCAAGGCCTGGCCGCTGACGCTGCGCTGGCTGGGGGCGCGGCCCGAATTGCGGCTGGATGACGCCATGGCATCGGCGATCGTCACCGCGTGGCGTGAGGAAACGGGGGATATCCTCGCGTTCCTGCCTGGCGTGGGCGAGATCGAGCGCACGCGCGAACGGCTGGCCGAGAAACTGCCCGCCGCGCTGGTTCTGCCGCTGCACGGACAGTGTGAGCCGGGCGCGCAGCGTGCCGCGATCCGCCGCGATCCCGATGGCCGCCGCCGCATCGTGCTGGCCACGGCCATCGCCGAAACCTCGCTGACGCTGGACGGTGTTTCGGTCGTCGTCGATGCCGGGCGGTCGCGCCGGGCAGAGTTCGACAAGGCGGCGGGCGTCACGCGCCTCGTCACGCATCGCGCCAGCCAGGCCGCCGCCGCGCAGCGCGCCGGCCGTGCCGCGCGGCAAGGGCCGGGCGTGGCCTATCGCCTGTGGGAAGAGGCGGCGCACGCCGGCCGCCCGGCCTTCGATCCGCCCGAAATGCTCACCTCGGACCTGGCGCCGCTGCTGCTGGCGCTGGCGCAATGGGGCGCGGGCGATCCCGCCGCGCTGCCCTGGCTCGATCCGCCGCCGGCCGCCGCCATCGGCGCGGCGCGGGGCAAACTGGTGGCGCTGGGCGCGCTCGATGGCGAAAGCCGGATCACCGATCATGGCCGCGCCATGGCGGCGCTGCCGATGGACCCGCCGCTTGCCCATATGCTGCTTTACGCGGCCCAGCGCGGCGCGGCGGGCGACGCCGCGCGGCTGGCGCTGCTGCTTCAGGAGCGCGGCCTTGGCGGGCGGGGCGAGGACCTGGCGCAGCGGCTCGATCGCTGGAATGGCGATCGATCGCCGCGTGCCGAAGCCTCGCGCAAGCTCGCGGCGGGCTGGGCGCGGCGGGCGGAAAAGCTGGTCGCCACGAAGCCCGGCCAGTCCGGCGTGCCGGCGGGCGTCCTGCTTGCCGAAGGTTTCCCCGAT